>CAVDMD010000033.1:0-19459 GCA_963609975.1 bacterium
TTTTTTTATCCTTCAGGTTTATGATTTCAAATTCATCACTTCTGCCTTCTGTAAAGGCGCTGATTGCCGCCACTGTATTGCCCTGTCTGGGACTTCCGTTAAGTATCAGTTTTTTCATGGTATTCTCTCCTTATCCATAGTAATTTATTAACCCTCAGCCGTATATTCTGCCTACAATATATGACACAAGCCCTGCGGGCAGGAGCTTGGCAAGACCGCAAAACAGTCTGTACCTGAAGCCTATCGTATACACAGGCCGTACCTTTCGGGCCTCTGCCACAGACGCTATAAAGCGGGCTGCAGCCTCGGGCTTCATACCGTTTTGCTCATCGCGCTCCATTACCGCAACACTTTCTGAAATTCTGCCGCCGTATATTCTGTCACCCTCGCAGGATTTTTCCCTTGCGGCGGTGAACCCTGTGCATATGTCACCCGGCTGCACTGCGCACACGCTTATGTTATATGGTCTGACCTCATTGATAAGCGCCATGGTATATGAGTTTATCGCGGCCTTTGCAGCAGAATAATATGCCTGAAACGGTATCGCTATCGGCGCTGCCACCGAGCTTATATTGATGATCCTGCCGCCGCCGGCTCTGCGCATAAACGGTATTACGGCTCTGTTCATGTTAACCGTTCCGAAAAAATTGACATCAAACTGTTTTTTTGCGTCTGCGGTTTCGGTAAATTCGACAGCTCCGGATATCCCAAAGCCTGCATTGTTAATCAGCACATCTATTCTGCCGGCTCTGTCGATGATATACGAAATCACCTCGTCTATATGCTTCTCGTCTGTGACATCTGCCGATATGTGGTTTATTCCCTCTGCGCCCTGCCTGCGCCTGCTTATCTCAAACACCTCATAGCCTCTTGATTTCATCTCAAGAGCCGTGCAAAGCCCTATACCCGATGTGCCTCCTGTAATTACACAAATTCTGTTTTCCATATTATCTGTTATCCTTTGTCATCATTTTTTTGAAGGCGGCAGCCGCAAGTACGGACACTATCACAGCATATGCAATATCTGTAGCAAGATACACCGCAAAGTCTTCGTATTCGCCTGCGAGAGCCATTCTGCCCATAGATGTAGCAGGGTACCATGGCAGAAATCTGCATACGGTTTCAAGGTTTCCCATGGTTTCAAGCGGCATCCATGCGCCTCCAAGCACCGCGCTTACAGTTATAACGGCGCTTGATATTCCCGGCGCTGATTTGTCCGACAGAATGCTTCCAAACAGAATTCCCAGAGCTGTCATAACAGCTATAACCGGGAAATATGCTGCAGCGCCCGCCAGCACACCGCCAAAGTCAGGACTCACGCCGTCAAATGCTGCCGCTATATATGAAACTGCGGCACATACGATTACCTGCATATATCCGAGAATAATTCCCGGAATCGCATATCCCATAATATAGTCTGCGGTTTTCATTGGCGAGGAATAAAGTCTTGAAAGCAGTGATGTGGTTCTGTCTCTGCTTACGAGTATGGCCATATAAAGCATTACAAATGCAAAAGCAAATACAGTTATTCCCGGCATTAGAACCTCCGTATCAAACCAGTAGGCCTCAGGTGTATAATGCCCTATAAGCCGGAACATTCCTATCATAGCCACCGGAAAAATCACGCAGAACACTATGCCCAGAGGATCCCTCAGTATCTCCCTGATGTTTCTTGATGCAAAATTCCATGCTTTCACTGCAGCTCACCTCCCGCAAGTCTGATGAACGCATCTTCGAAGCTGTCTGCCTGCGCCTGCCGCATAAGCTCTGACACGCTGCCTGAGGCGGCAATATGCCCCGATCTCATAATGGCTATATTGTCTGCAAGAGCCTCCGCCTCCTCCATGTAGTGGGTTGTAAGTATTATGGTCTTATGACCTTTGAGGCTCTCTATTATTCTCCACAGTTCTCTCCTCGCTATAACGTCGAGGCCGAGGGTGGGCTCATCCAGAAACAGTATTTCGGGATCTGATATCAGCGCCATTGCAATGGAAAGTCTTCTCTGCCAGCCTCCCGACAGGGTTTTTGCCCGCCGGTTCACTATTTCCTCAAACCCGAACATAGAAATCATCTCGCAGGTCCTGCTGCTGTCTCTGATGCCATATGCCCCCGCTATAAATTCGAGGTTTTCTTTTACTGTCAGGTTGCCTGCAACCGCTGTTTCCTGCGGAGATACATTTACAATCTGCTTCACCTTATTCGGGCTGTTTACAACAGAATACCCGTTAAGCAGCGCATCGCCTGATGTTGGAACGCTCAGCGCCGTAAGCATTTTAATCGTCGTAGTCTTGCCGGCTCCGTTGATTCCGAGCAGCGCAAACAGCTCTCCCTGCCTTATCTCAAGCGAAATCCTGTCTACCGCCGCTCTGCTGCCAAACATCTTGGTCAGGCTGTTTATTACTATACCCATAGCCTCACTCATCATCGTCCCCTCTCATTTTTCTGATGCTGTCAAAGATAAGATCTGCCACCGACAGCTCTGTTATTGCAATGCCCTTCTCTTTGTCTGCAAGCAAAAGCACAGAGTCGCCGGGCTTGAGATCGAACATATCTCTGACCGCTTTGGGAATAACTATCTGGCCTTTTTCGCCGATTTTAACGGGCTGCATATATTTGCCCTCCGGAAATTTCATAAGTCCTCCTGTGGTACAAAAAGTATAACTTGTATAACTAATTATACTTTTTGTACCCTGCATTTGTCAAGCCAAAAAGAAACAGGGCTATGCTTTGTGAATATCGCTTTCACAAAAAAGACTCCGCTGTAAATTCAAACGAAGTCTTTAGCTGCCATTACTTTCTTTTTTTCATAAGCATCACTGCACCGGCACACACGATAATCTCTGTAACAGGAAACGCAATCCATATTCCCGCAATCTGCATGACATGGTTCAAAAGCCACATCAGCGGCACCAGCAGAACACCCTGACGCAAAAGCTGAATTACCATACTCGGCACAACTTTGTCCGTTGCCTGCTCATAGGTTGCAATCATTGTTGAAATTCCGCCGAACACGAAGCTTACCGACATAATACGCATTGCCGGTATTCCAAATGCCCGCATTTCCTCCGATGCAGAGAACAGAGTCAGTATTCCGTCAGGAAAACACAGCACCAGAAACGTGCCTGCAAGCATCATAATTACCGCAATCAGTGTTCCTGTCCTGAAGGTCTGCTTCAGCCTGTCTTCTTTTTGGGCTCTGCAGTTGAATCTCATAATAGGCAGACATCCCTGTATAAGGCCGTTTACCGTCATTACAATCAGCTGCTGCACCTTGAAATACGCTCCGAAAAAAGCCACCGCCGTATCGGAATACTGCACCAGAAACATATTTGCAAAATTCACCATAAAAGATCCCAGCGCATTCATTATAAATGAGGGGAGGCCGTAGGAAAACATCATTACCATCATTTTGGGTTCAAAACGGTACCCTCTCAGCACCGGCCTTACTTTTTGCTTTGTGAAAAACAGCTGAATCAGTGCAATCACCATTGACAGCGTATATCCCAGAACCGTAGCAAGCGCAGCGCCTGCAATTCCCATTTCAGGGAAAGGCCCGATTCCGAAAATAAGGAGCGGGTCAAAAACAAAGTTAAAGACCACGCCTGCAATCTGAAACCACATCGGTGTAATCATATTGCCTGTTGCCTGCAGCATTTTTTGAATCGCAATATGCACCATGTTGGGAATCTGCATATATGCGCAGATTTTCATATATGTCATACCGTATTCAAAAATCTCGCTGTTTTGAGTAAATGCGGCATAATACGGTTTCATGGCAAAAAGAGCCGCCATATTTATTATCGCACCGACAATCACAGATATCAGAAGTCCCAGCGTTGCCGCCGAGTCTGCTTTTGTCTGCCTGTTTTGCCCTAAATATCCCGCAATAAGGACATTTACTCCGACACCTATCCAGACCGAAAGCGCATTCATCAGCGTGGTTATCGGAAATGACAGTGAAACCGCAGCCAGTGCCTGCTCATTGATTCTGGCAACAAACATACTGTCCACAAGGTTGTATGAATACTGCATGAACATGGATATAATCGGCGGGGCAGACATCTGCATTATCAGTCTGCCTACCGGTTTATATGCCATTTTGTTTTCTGTTTCCATTATATCACCCTCGTAATATAGTTATCCTTTCTTGCGGCGGCTTCACCTGCAGGCTCTGCCGGATATCCAAGTGCAATGCTGCCTACGCCCCGCAGAGTTTCGGGAAGGTTCCATCTGCGGAGAAGCTCTTTGCCTTCTTTGCTGTCAAAAATCTCACGTTCCCTGTGCACCCACACCGAGCCAAGTCCCAATGAGGCGGCTGCAATCATCATGTTCTCAAGCACACAGCTTCCGTCCTCAACAAATGTGTCGATACTGCCTTCTGCAAGCACAAGAATAACAGCAGGTGCTCCGTAATATGGATCGGCATTGCTTCCCATTACCGCGGCATTAAGCTTTGCAATTTTTTCGCGATATTCCGGTGATGTAACCGCAATAATCACAGGTGACTGTCTCCCGCCTCCGGTCGGCGCATATGTCCCTGCTTCAAGCACTTCATCAAGCAGTTCCTCCGGTACTGCATCAGGCCTGTATGCCCGAATGCTTCTGCGTGTTTTAATTGTTGTCAATACTTCGTTTGTCATATCTGTCCCTCCTAAAAACAAAAAAATCGCCGCACACCCTATACCGGTGCATGGCGAAAAATGAAGTCAGTTCTTCAGAAAAATCCATACTGCTTTTGGAATTTAATTATATAACGCGGTACACACAAAGTCAAGCTGACCCTGATGCAAAAATTCAAAAATCGACTTTTAGAGGAACAGGTTTTTTTCAGTTTTCAGCTCTGATTCCCAAGCTCATCAAGAGTCTTGAAGCTGTAGCCAAGCTTTTCCCACTGTGTCAGCAGTTCATCGAGTATATCACTGTTGGTTTTGGAGGTCGAGTGAAGCAGCACGACGGCTCCGTTGTGAAGTCTTTTTGTCAGTTTTTCGTCTGCCGTCTGTTTTGTCGGCTGATCGTTTTCGTACCAGTCAACATACGCAAGACTCCAGAATACCGTGGTATATCCCAGCTCCTTTGCCATTGCAAGATTACTTTCGCTGTATCTGCCCTGAGGCGGTCTGTAGAATTTACTCATATCGCTTCCCACAGCCTCTTTGTATGCTGTTTCAAGCCTGCCAAGCTCTGCTTCAAAGGCTTCTTTGTCCGATATGGCCGACATATCAGGATGGGTAAATGTATGATTTCCCACTATATGCCCTTCCTCAGCCATTCTCTTTATCAGCTCCGGTTTGTCTTTAATGAGGTTGCCCACCACAAAAAAAGCCGCCTTTATGTTATGTTTTTTGAGCACATCCAGTATATGCCCGGTATAGCCGTTGTCATACCCTGCATCAAATGTCAGATATATTGATTTTTCTTCGGGATTGCCCACATAATATGCGTTGTATTTTTTGAGATAATCAGCGCTTGCATTGCCTGCAGGCAGCCCGCCCTCACTCTGAAAGCTGAGTCCCCAGCTGCCCTCTGCGGAGGTCGCCTCAGTATTCTGTTTTTCCATCGCGCCCTTTATATATATGCTACCGTAGCCGAGAATACACAGGGTCAGTACTGCGGCAAGTATTTTTCTCATGGCTTTTTTGCCGATAAATACAGACATTAAAAATCACCACCCGTATATGTATACTTGGCGGTGATATGATTTATTCTTTTTTTTGCTGCGGCTTGCCGAATGCCGCACCGCCGATTATGAGGACTGCGCCTGCAATCTGCACAGGGCTCATTCTCTCTCCGAGAAAAGCGGCTGCAATCAGAAGTGATGAAACCGGGTCTATATAGCTGCACATGGCAACCCTCTGTCCCGGCAGTATCTGCATTGACGAAAAATAAAGGTGCATACTATGATGTCACAGAAAGGTTTGAAACTCCGACAGAAATGGTTCATAACTATATTTCCTCAATAAACGAAAATGACCTGTACAATGCATTATCATCGAGGAAATTATTAAAAAAATTCATAGCATTTTTCCTTATGTTTTTTTCTGACACAAAGTCCCGATAATTAACAAATCATCGGGACTTTATATATTATCACTTGTCCGGCTTATCAATTTCATCCATTATTTCATCAGTCATTACAAATGCCCTCGGCTCATAATCATCTAATGAAACATTGCTGTCAGTAATGCCTCTGACAGCCGTATCAAAGTAATCTCCCGGTACGGTAAAGTTCACTATTTTGTCTGATGCATTTTCACAGACAAAATTTTCATAAAACTTTTTTCTTCATAAACTATCTTGTATTCTGCTGCTCAACCAGTCTTACCGAGCTGTATCTTTCTCTGAGCACAGGCTTCTCGATTTTGCCTGTAGGGTTTCTCGGCACATCTGCAAATATGATTTTGTGAGGTCTTTTGTACCTCGGCAGGTCAAGGCAGAATTCATTAATGTCGTCTTCCGTACATTCCGCACCTTCTTTGAGTTCAATTATCGCCGCCGCAATTTCTCCCAGTCTGTCATCAGGAAGCCCTATTACCGCAACATCCTTGATGCTGTCGTTTTTTCTCAGGAAGTCCTCTATCTGAACAGGATACAGGTTTTCACCGCCGGATATTATCACGTCTTTTTTTCTGTCAACAAGGAACAGGAAGCCGTCCTCGTCCTCATAGGCCATATCGCCTGTCATAAGCCAGCCGTCATAAAGAGTTTCTCTTGTGGCTTTTTCGTCGTTAAAGTAGCACTTCATAACCCCCGGTCCTTTGACTGCAAGCTCTCCTACCTCGCCTTTTCTGACAAGACCTCTTGCGTCATCCACTATTTTGACTTCCCAGCCAAATCCGGCCTTGCCTATAGCGCCTACCTTGTGTATGTTTTCAACTCCAAGATGAACGCAGCCCGGTCCTGTGGATTCACTGAGACCGTAGTTTGTGTCATACTGATGTTTAGGGAAATATGCCTTCCATCTTTTGATCAGACTCGGCGGTACGGGCTGAGCGCCTATGTGCATAAGCCGCAGCTGGTCAAGCTGATAGTTTTCAAGCCTGATATCGCCTCTGTCAAGAGCATCCAGTATATCCTGACACCATGGAACCAGAAGCCACAGTATTGTGCATTTTTCTTCTGAAACAGCCTTCATTATCCATTCGGGTTTTGTGCCTTTTAGAAGCACTGCTCTGCCTCCAACCAGCAGGCTTCCGAACCAGTGCATTTTTGCTCCTGTGTGATACAGCGGAGGTATGCACAGGAACACATCATCTCTGGTCTGTGAATGATGGTTCTGCTCCACCCGGCAGGCGTGCATCAGACTTCTGTGGGGATGAAGTATCGCCTTTGGAAACCCTGTGGTACCTGAGGAGAAGTATATGGCCGCATCATCCGAATCTTTGATATCTGTCTGAGGTGTTCTGGAGGAGCAGTATCCGATAAGCTCATCATAGCTTTCGGCAAATGACGGACAGTCCTCTCCCGAATACATCATCAGTCTGACTTTTGGCATACGGTCGCAGATTTCCTCCATACGTCCCGTAAACTCAGGCCCGAACACTATGCCGTCAACCTCTGCCAGTTTGCAGCAGTATTTGATTTCATCCGCCGTATATCTGAAGTTAAGAGGCACTGCAACCGCACCCGCCTTGAGAATACCGAAGTATATAGGCAGCCATTCGATGCAGTTCATAAGAAGTATCGCAATCTTGTCTCCTTTTTTGATTCCCCTTGAAAGCAGCAGATTTGCAAATCTGTTGGCCTGCACATTAAATTCTCCCCATGTGATTTCCTTACGGAATCTGGCTCTGCTTGTAGATTCTATCAGAGAATATTCTCTCCATGTCATTCTGGGCTTGTCATCATCTCCCGGATTAAGCTCTACAAGGCTTACATCGTTTTTGAATAGTGTCGCATTATGCTCTAAAATCTCTGTAATTGGCATTTCTCATTTCCTTTCTGATGATTTATCTGAAAACTATATCTGTAAATTCACTGTCGAATTTCTTTGTAAAGCTGCTTACTGCCGGCACTGCTGCAAAAGATACCGCCATAGCCAGCACGCCAAGTCCCGCCGCATTGTCTACCGCCGCAGGAAATCCGCTGCTGCAGGTGATCACAGCCGTCGGCACCGCAATAGCAAGAAATCCGCATATCATGCCTGCAAAGGCTCCCGCTTTTGTAATGTTTCTGGAAAAAATCCCCCACACATACGGTCCTATGAAGCAGCCTGCAACAACTCCCCATGAAAAACTCATTATGTTAACTATAATCGAGATGTTAAGTGTTGCAAATACGAACGAGCAGGCTATAAATACAAGGCACAGTATCCTTGTAAGAAGCATCTGCCGGCTGCCGCCGAAGCCTTTTTTGAGCTGTGGCGCCAGATCCACTGAAATTGCCGAGGCAGATGACAGCACTATACCTGACAGCGTTGACATCGACGCCGAAAACAGCAATATAATTATAACCGCCAGTATAACTATTGTAAAGCCGCCGCCTCCGAGCGCCTTCATAAGCATATTCGGTATTACTCCGTCATAGCCCGCCTCAGGAAGCGTATTGCCGAGTATGAGTCTTGAGCATGAGCCTGCCGTATATGCGCCCGCCCCTATAACGAAGCAGAACAGTGTTGAAACTATCGTAGCCTGTTTAATGGCTTTGCCCTCTTTGACTGCGTAGTATTTGGTAACCATCTGAGGCAGCCCCCATACACCAAAGCTGGTAAGAAGTATATTGGTGCAGAGGAATTTCCAGCTGTCCGCACCCCATATGCTTGTAAGCTGCGCACCTGTCACCCCGTCACCGTTGTCTGTAATCTGTGAAAGTCTTGAAAGTCCCTCTGCAAGACCGCCCACCTCATCTGTGTTAAGCAGTGCGCCTATCATAAATATGATACCTGCCACCATTATAATTCCCTGTATGAAATCCGTAAGGCTTGATGCGGTATAGCCGCCAAGCACCAGATATACTGCTGTAAGCGCCGCTATGGCCAGCATACACCAGTTCACCGAAAGTGAAGGGAATATCGTATTGAACATAAATCCAAGTCCCTTGTATACCGCTGCCGAGTACGGCACAAGGAATATGAATATTATCAGCGCTGCAATGACCTTCATAACATCAGAGTCATATCTTGAACCGAAAAACTCCGGCATCGTCTTGGAATTAAGCGTATGCGTCATGTGTCTTGTGCGCTTTGCCATAAGCAGCCACGAAAGCAGACAGCCAAGTACTGCGTTTCCTATGCCTATCCATATGCTGCCTATACCTATGTCCCAGCCGTGCTTGCCTGCATATCCCACAAATATTACTGCCGAAAAATATGCTGTGCCGTATGAAAATGCCGACACCCAGCCGCTTACATTACGTCCTCCGAGCAAAAACCCGTCGAGATTTTTTACCTTTTTGAAGCTTGCTGCTCCTATGCCTATCATTCCGAGTGCAAACAGCACAAACGCAATGACAGTCACTGTCTGAATAAGTTTTAGATTTTCCATTCTGCTCTCCTCTCTGGTTCGTTCTGTTAAGTGCTCAGAAAGCAGTACAAAAACAAATAAACCGCCCTCTAAACAGAGGGCGGAGATTAACTTCGCGGTACCACCTCATTCATCGTTTTCTCGCAAAAACGACCTTAACAGGTACGACATTATTACTAATGGTTATACCCTTGTGCTGTAACGGGCACTCCCGTCGTAGCCTACTTGCGAATGCTTTCGGTACGCAGCTCCGAGATGTATTCACAATAAGTAACTATGCGCCTTTCACCTGCCGGCAGCTCTCTGTTTCAGTCTCCTTAATGCTACTGGTTCTCTTCACAGCCTTGTCTTTTTCAATTATGTTAGAATTATAGCGCTTATCATAAGCCTTGTCAACAGCATTTTGTGATAAATTGACATTTTTTATTTCTTTTTATTTCTTTTATTTTATCGGCTCCGCTTCCAGCCGTTTCTCCATCAGAGGGGTCCATGCAAAGCCGCAATCCTCACATCTGGTTTTATAGCCTGTCATAAATCCGTCCTCGTTACAGACCACTTCCAAAAGCCCGTCTGCAACCGCCTCGCTTATCTCAGGCACCACCAGCGCCCCTGCCGGAACAAGCCTTGTCAGATTTTCACTGCCGCATCTGTAACATTTTTTTGCCATATCAGTCTCCTTTGCCGGGTAATTTACCGTTCAAGGCAATATTATCACACAGCCGTCCTGTTTTCAATCAGTATCCTCACAAATATGATCCTTTGCAAAATCCGCACGAAAAAACAGAATATGCAGCTCAGAATAAACTTCCCTGCATACTCTGCCTAATACTATATCTTTGGCACTGCCTGTTTTGAAAAACTATTTAATAGTAACAGTCTTTGCCTTTGATGCATAGCTGTACGCTCCATATGTCTTGTTGTGATAAGTCCTTACACTTACCTTTACTTTTTTGCCCTTGTATGTCACCGGTGATTTCATAGTCACTTTAGCTGTGAATGTCTTGCCTGTTCCTTTTACTGTCTTGTAGGCATTGTTAAGTCCGTTGGTTCCCGCAATCTTGATATATGCGCCCAGACTGTTTGATGCCTTTTTGCTCAAGGTCACTTTAATTGTATAACTGGTCTTGTATTTATATCTCCATTCGCTGGTGTCGAAATATTTACTTGACTTTACATTTGAAATCTTGACAGAACTGATTACAGGTTTAACCGAAGGACCCATAGGAACGTTTTTAACTACATATGGGGATCCTACATATGTCTTGCCGTCAACATTTATTGTTCCATAGAACGTAAAATCATATTTTTTGCCTGCCTTAAAACCTGTAAGCCACTGAGATTCTCCCCATCCGTTTGTAATGTACTGCTCAATGCCGTTTACAGAAAGCCATGTTGATTTACCGCTCTTGCTGGCGTCAACATAATATGTGTTAAGTGCCACCTTGTTAGGGTATGTGGTGATGTCGATTTTGGTAGGTTTCTTGGCGCCATATTCAAACGGTACCGCATATTTATATTCGCCCCAGTCTGTTCCCACCAGCAGCCTGTAACTGCCGCAATATGCATCATCTCCAAGGTCAAGCGCACCATATGCAACCCTGTCTCCAAACTCCCATTTGCCAACAGATGTGCCCTGAATTTCAAATTTTGTCAAATGATTGCCCTGGCTGTCTTTTTCAAAACTGATACCGTCAGGGATTGTGATTTTACAATAAAGAGCATCAGCATTGCCTGATACTATCCGATTTGTAAAAACATCCTGAGTAAACGCTACAACCGTACCATCATCAAATGTCTTTGTATACTTGTAATCGGCATTTTTGTTAACAGACACTGCACTCGCTACTGCTGCCGAGGCTGCAATTACTGTAACTGCTACTGCAAGCATAAACAGCACTCTGAATAATTTTGTTTTTTTCATCTCGTCTCTCCTTTCAAAAAACAGTCTCTCTGAAACGGGACATCCCCCCTGCTGTCCTTTGTTTCTTGCGCTTTCGCAAGGTGCGAAAGTAACACTGCGTTTCTACAAGTATATAGGTTATTTCTCTGCCTGTCACTGACACTTATGTTAGTAGAATTGCCATCCCTGCGATTTTTTCAAAAAAAACACGCCTCCGAGCATTTGTACTCAGGAAGCGCTGCCTGTCCTGTTATTCCTCATCTTCGCTGTCTGTCAGAGTTGCCACCACCAGCTTGTTCTCAATAGCCGTATTTATAAGCTCCGCCTTGTTGCGAAACTGCCCCAGGCGTATCATCTCCGCCATATTCCAGCGGACACCGCTAACCGAAAGTCCCCATTTGTCGGCAATTTCTCTGTAGGTATCGCCGCGGATAAACGCGCGAAGTATTTCAATCTGTACGGGAGAGAAATTTCCTGAAAACGTCTTTTTCATCTCCACAGACGGAGAGAAGTCCGGAAATATATGCTCCCCTGCAAGTGTGCTGCGGATTACCTCTGTCAATTTTTCCGCGCTGCAGTCTTTGTACCACAGGCTGTCGGCGCAGCCGTTTTTAGCCTGCAAAAGCACATTGGGGTCAACAAGAGATGTAACCACAACCACTTTGATGTGCGGATGCGCCTGTTTAATGCGTTTGCCCGCTGCAAGACCGGAGTGCTTATGCAGTGTCATAACATCCATCAGCACAAGATCAACGGATTCATTGCAGAGTTTTTCTGCCTCAAATGCGTCTCTCACAGCAGCGGCAACATGAAAATCACCCTCTCCGCCAAGTACGCTGATTAAGTATTTCTGAATATATAAATCGTCTTCAACAATTATGATATTTATCATTCCTGTATATCCTTTCCCGGCAGCAGAAGCACAAGGCAGAATACCGGTTCATGCAGAACCGTCATTTCTCCTCCGCCTGCTTCCACACTGCGGCGAAGTGATGAAAGACCGCTGCCCTCGATAATTTCTCCCTCCGGTTTTTTGCCGTTATTGGTAATACTGATGCGAAACCTCTGTCCTGACTTCTCTGCTGTGACCGTAATCTCGTTTCCTCCGGCGTGTTTCACACAGTTTGTCACACATTCCCGCGCAGCAGAGGCGGCAAGGCTCTCAATAACGGTATCTTCAGGGATATTGCCTGTCACATTGACTTTAACCCCCATTCCGGCGGCAGTGCGGCGCACCTCGTCCATCGTCCCCGCAAAGGCTGTGTGCCTGCTTGACAGCATATCCACAGCTGATTTGAGTTCCTGCACTTTCTGCTCTGTTTCCTCGCTGCTTTGCATGATATCCTGCACAGTGAGAATACTCCTGCCTATGGTGTCGTGAACATAAACTTTCAGCTCCAGACTTTCTTTTTCTCTGATATCGTCATTCATTCTGTCATACATCTTCTGCAGTTTTTTGTTTATCTTTTTGAGTTTTTCGTTTTCAAGATGAAGCTGCCGGCTCACTTCATACCGTCTGCTAACATCATACGCAGTCACCTGCTTCCAGCCCTGCCGGTCATCAACCGTATGCTCATAAGTGCGAAAACGGTAAATTCCGCCTGCTTCTGTGCGAACACAGCCGTTTTGCAGAATTTCGCCGTTTCGGGGCGATAAAAAAGCCTCTGTCAGCTCATCAAGCATTTGCGGGCAAAAGCCAAGCAAATCTCCTGCAAGCTCCTGCATTTTTTTGTTGATTAAAACTATATGCCCGTCAGGATTTGCAAAACACACACCCATTGACAGATCATCTATGGCTTCCCTGACAGAATCCGGCGAAAGGCTGCTTCGCGCTCTCCGTTTTTCTTTTGGAAACGCAAATCCGAAATGCACCGCCGTCAGCAGAATCAGAGCAGTATATACAAGCCATGGCAGATTCAGTATTGCATAAACAAAATCACAGGCAGCACCCTTTGTCACCGAACAAAACAGCATAATACCGTCTACCACCATTATAACGCCGCATCGCAGGCATTTTTTTGCCGGCGCGCTGTTGCTGATTTTGAAAACAAAAAGTCCAAGCTCCACTGCAAGTACGGAAAACAGAAAAACAGAAATCAGAGTTCTGTAATTATCGGGCAGGTATATGAAACCTGTCATACTCTATCACCTCCCGTCTTTATGACAAGCAGACAGGTCTGCTCGCCGCAGCAGCTGTCAAATTCGGCATCGGGATACTGTGTTTTGAGCTTTGACAGGTCGGCGTCGCACTCGACTGTAACGGCTGCACGAAGCCCGCTGCTTTTCCGCACCGCGCGTACATACAGGGCACGCAAGGCTTCCATATCCGCCTCCAGCACATTTTCAAAAAAATCATAGAGGCGGGTGGCATCGGAACCTGCAAGCTGTTTTTCGGCATCCACAAAAAGGCTGCTTTGAACGCCCAGCAGATCAAGTGCACGCAGAGACTCCGAAAAAGCCATCTCAAGCTCTCTGACCGGCACTGTGCCGTCACGATCCGCTATCAGTTCCAGATGTCTGCGGCGCTTGATATAACTGCACAATACGGCAATCCTGCCGAGAATAATCCCGGCGCTGTCCGAAGTTTTTTCTTCTCTCTGATATTCCTGAACAAGCAGCGCAATCTTATCAAGCTGTTTTTGAGTCACCTCCTGAAGCAAATCATAAAGTCTGTTTTGCTCCAGCACCTTGCGCCGTTTTTCTTCCATCATATATTCGGAGCGCAGCAGTTCATTTCGCTCCTGCCATTCTTCTTTCAGATCACGCAGTTCCTCCTCCTGCGCCAGAAGGTCGCTGATGTCCTCCGTCCAGACGGCATAGCCCCCGCTTATCGGCATAGTGTGAAGCACTTTGCCGTCTGCCATGGTAAGCGGGCTTTTCAGGGCTTTTTTCATCTGCTCACCTGTAACCTGCTGCGCATCGCCGGAGCTGTAGCGGACACAAAAATCCCGATCCGCAATCTGTGCGGAACAGTCAAAAGATAACTCAAACAGCTCGGCATACCGGGTATTGGTGCGGATCATTCCGCACATAATGCACCATTCAAGGGTGGCGGTAAAAAGCAGGCAATGTACTACCGTCATATCTCCCAGCCAGAATCTCAGCCACTTAAAACCGGCGCAATAAAAAACAGTATACACAAGCGCAAGGCCAATCGGCACCAGTGACACCCGGAAGTGTTTTTTCAGGTCCGGCACCCTGCATCTGACATACATAACCGTAAGCGCGGCAATACCGCAGGCAGCCATCCAGCCGACAGCTGCAAAATATACCGGACCGTAGCTGTATTCACTGTCGCTGTGCAGAGCAGGCGGTACATCTTCGGGAAATATAAATACAAGCCGGTTCAGGTCGTTTGTCAGCACCACAAGAAGCAGAGCTGCGCTTACAAGCCACAGAATCTTTGTTTTTTGGCTGAGGCGCTCGCCGTCTGCCTTGCCGATGGTAAGCGCTGCCAAAAGTGCCGCCACAGGTATAAAAAGCATAGGCAGATAATACAGATACCAGCAGGCTCTCATTCCTGCCGGAGAGAGGACAAACTCCAGTTTTATGCTGCGTATATACAGCCAGAACACCATCAGAGCGCCGGCAATCAGTAAATACCGCCTTGTAGCCTGCTGCTGCACTGTGCGTTTTACTTTTATGATCCATGTGATAAACAGTGTAAGGTAAATCAGCACTCTGACAAATCCAAGTATCTGACCGCCGATTCCGAATTTTTCCATCATACCGCAGGTGTATGCAGCAGCTATGGCAATCCACACTGTAATCACAGTCTGTGCTGTTTTTCTCTCGCTTTTCACCGTGTGCAGCCATCCTTTCTCTCAAAATACAGGTTAAAATACCGTAATGTTATCTTCTGAAAAGCCCT
This sequence comes from bacterium, assembly GCA_963609975.1. GTDB lineage: Bacteria > Bacillota > Clostridia > Peptostreptococcales > Anaerovoracaceae > UMGS973. The sequence goes on from CAVDMD010000033.1 coordinate 15,230, forward strand.
CTGAGAAGTCCCTTTCCTATATCCTTCGCCGCTTCCGCCGCAGCGCCTTTCACCATGCTTTTTTTGATATCAGGCGTCATTCCTGTTTTTGCAGAAGATATATTTTTTAATACTCCGGCAGCCCTGCCTGCTCCCGCACTGCCTGAAGCTCCCGCCTGCGATGATGCGGCCATATTCATAGTCATTGCCTTGGTATTATCTATCAGTTCCTCCTGAGAAACCTTGTGTTTTTTGTTTCTGCTCTCAGGGACTCTGTTTCTCCGGAAATATTTAAGATCTCTGTTCAGTTCTTCTGCCAGCTGCGCATATTCCTCATCAATCTCAGGATACCTGTTTGAATCAATCATTTCATAATACGGATAAGGCTGAGGCGTCATAAGTATTTCCTCTATGCTTTTTGGGGAAAGAATCTCCTCAAAGAGAACATATTCAATCGCCTTAATATTATCGGGGTGCATCACTTTTTTGATACGCCACAGCTCGTCAAGCCCCTGTGGATTAAGCATCATTATTCTGTAAAACGGAGTCTGCTTCATTGTGTCAAATGTAATCCCCATATCCTCCGAAAGAAATCTGTAGTATTTACGCATTCTGCTGCGGGAAACAACCATAGCCTCAGCATATGATTCGCTCTCTTTATCGCCTTCTCTTATCTTGCGTTTTGAGTTTTCCCAGCCGAATATCAGGGCTGTGAAGTTTATCATCATTTCGAGCTTGAGCTTTGACTGCACCGCAATATCATCGCATACCGCCTTTGCCAGCTCTCCCATATATGTGACCTCATCCAGGCTTTTGGCGTTTGCATATATTCCTATTGAATTTCTGACGCCTGCTGATGTGACTTCATAGTTTGGATCCGCAGCCTCAAGAAAATCCTGCGCAATATATTTGTACTCGGCTGTGACTGTATTGACTATGAGATGTTCTCTCTCAATTATAAGCTGGGCCTCCATAAGGTCATCTGTCCTGTTTTCGACATTAAAAAGCTCCTGATACGCCCTGTCTGTGAGTTCTCTTTTGTTTGGTCTGACCGAGGTTTCGTATACAAGTCTGTATGTGTCAAGAAACTCGTGTACCGTAGGAAGTCTCTGCTCTTTTGAATAATCGAATGCCGCAGGTCTGTCTGATTCATCCGAAACACTGTAATCATTGTTTCTGTTAATCACAGCCATATAAACCTGGTTGTATTCATCTCTAAGACCGCTGTCGCCTACCATATCCATTGATGACGGGTTATCATCGGCATATTGTGTGAGTTTCTGTTCAAGGTTTCTGACGCTTTCAAGTAGAGCGCCTTCGGGTCTGCCGTCATAAAGAGGCTTCATGTATGCATCCAGCATATATTTCTGATTTGTATTCATCTGATCTGCACCTCCCTGACTGCAATAAAGTCATAGCCAAAAGGATCATCCGATGGCACTGCCACGCAGCACGCGTCATGCCATTTCTCTGATTTGCCGATTTCCATAACCTCGGCTCTGTGGTTTTTTACCCACTTTGCAGCTTTATTCTGTTCCTCTGCCAGACTGCCTGCATCATCAGCCTCGCTTATATCCCCATTCATATACCTGTGTATGTAGTCAATGAAATTTGCAATGCCTTTTTCGGTTGCCATTGTAAGGTTTCTGTAAACTCTGCTGTCTGCAAGCTCATCAAATGTAACCCCAAGCTCATCAAGCTCGTCAAGAGCTTTGCCTATGTCCTTAATTGCTTCTTTGCGGTGGTGCTCCTGAGGATTGCACTCCGCCTCAAAATATCCGCTGAACAGCCTGCCGAAAATTTCTTTTCGTTTTGCATATACATTGGATTTTTCCGCCGCTTCATTGTAATCCTCTATCCACTCCTGCGAAAACGCATATTCATTGCCTCTTGCTTTGAATTTTTCTTTTCTCATCTCATGGATTTTTGCCACATCATCATACCCTGCTTCCTGCATTGCTCTGATGCGAAGCTGTATGTCATCCATTGTCTTGGCGATACCAGCGCCCTCATAAAAAGGTGTGTGTTTCATCGCTTCGGTTGCTTCCTCCAGAGAATCAAAGCTGTTTTCGCGAAGCCATGCTGCGGCATCAAGATAATACTGCTTCTGGTTCGGCGCAATGTTCTTATCGAAATTCTCTGCGCGAAGCATATACAGTTCTATGCTTTTTGACGGATCATATGACATTTTAATACCTCCCTCATATTTTGCGGTTATCTCAAACCCCATTATCAATATTCTGTGTGACAATTTACTATTCAAGGCAATATTATCACACAGTCGCTCTGTTTTCAATCAATATCCTCTTGAATATAGCTGCAAATAAGGGTAAACTGTTCTTAGCATAAATTACAAATCTTACGGAGGTGCAGTATGAACAAAATTCACACTGATAAGGCTCCCGCAGCAGTAGGGCCTTATTCACAGGCAATTAAAATAAACGGAATGGTATTTACTTCAGGTCAGATAGCCTTAGATCCCGCAACGGGAGATATAGTCGGCACAGATATTAAAACTCAGGCAGCGCAGGTAATGCAAAACCTTATGGAAGTTCTCAAAGCGGCAGGCACCGATCAGAAACACACTGTCAAGACAACCTGTTTTCTGAGCAATATGGATGACTTTGCGGCTTTTAATGAGGTCTATTCACAGTATTTCACAGAGGCTCCCGCAAGATCCTGTGTAGCCGTAAAAACCCTGCCAAAAAACGTTCTTTGTGAAGTTGAGGCTATAGCAGTTGCGGAGGATTAATATATGGAAGAGTTAACACTTAAAAATTTTGAAGAGGCTGCACAGCTTGTCAAAAATGTCACTTTGCCTACAAATCTTGAATACAGCGAAAGTCTGAGCAGCAAAACAGGCGGCAAGATTTATCTCAAACCCGAAAATATGCAGTACACAGGAGCATACAAGGTTCGCGGCGCATATTACAAAATCGCAACTCTGACAGATGAGCAGCGTGCCAGAGGTCTTATCACAGCCTCAGCCGGAAACCATGCGCAGGGAGTGGCCTACGCCGCCAAGAAATTCGGCTGCAGAGCAACCATCGTAATGCCTACGGTAACTCCTCTGATTAAAATAAACAGGACTAAAAGCTACGGCGCCGAAATCGTGCTGCATGGCGATGTATACGATGACGCCTGCGAAAAGGCAATGGAGCTTGCAAAAGAGCATGGCTATACGTTCATTCATCCGTTTGACGATCTGGCGGTAGCCACAGGTCAGGGCAGCATTGCCATGGAAATAGTGCAGGAGCTTCCTACGGTTGACTACATAATCGTGCCAATCGGAGGCGGTGGTCTTATCACCGGAATTTCAACGCTCGCAAAAATGCTCAACCCCAAAATCAAAGTAATCGGAGTAGAGCCGAGCGCTGCCGCAAGCATGACTGCGGCATTTGAAAAAGGCGAGCCTGTAACTTTGCCAAGTGCAAACACAATTGCAGACGGTACGGCAGTAAAAAGAGTCGGTGAAACCATATTTCCTTACTGCAAAGAAAACATTCACAAGATAGTTACCGTTGATGACAATGAACTTATAGGGGCTTTTCTGGATATGGTCGAAAACCACAAGATGATTGTCGAAAACTCAGGGCTCCTGCCTGTTGCGGCATTAAGCCATCTTGACCTCAAGGACAAAAAAGCCGTTGTCGTGTTAAGCGGCGGCAATATGGATGTAATCACAATGTCCTCAGTAGTGCAGCATGGTCTGATTCAAAAAGACAGGATATTCTCCGTATCCGTACTGCTTCCTGACAAAGCCGGCGAACTTGTAAAGGTTGCTTCCATAATTGCAAAGGAAAACGGCAATGTAATCAAGCTGGAGCACAACCAGTTTGTCAGCATCAACAGAATCAATGCCGTAGAGCTAAGGGTTACTATGGAAGCCTACGGTACAGAGCACAAGAACTCTATTCTCAAAGCCCTCAAAGATGCAGGATTTGAGCCTAAACTTGTAGATACAAAGCTATACTAAGACAAATAAAGCAGGTGTCATAAAACCACGCACCTGCTTTTTGGATGTAATCATTTATAGTTTTTTTATTTCTTCTATAGGCAACCCCGACACCTTGACTATGGTATTTATATCAATACCCTCAGACTTCATAGCCTTAGCCACAGCAGCTCTGCCGGAGGCCTCGCCTCGTGCCTCACCGATTTTTTCGCCTTCGCTCCTGCCCTGTTCAAGGCCTTCACTTCTGCCAAGCTCCTCACCCTGCTCTCTGGCCTCCTGTATATCGAGCATTCTTT
>CAVDMD010000034.1:0-19450 GCA_963609975.1 bacterium
ACAATGGGTCTGCTGTTGAACAGCTTTTACAAGTTCTATCGAAACCGGTTAAAAAAGCAGGGCAAAAAAGGCTTTTGCGATGGCTACTACAGGAGCGCTGAGGTTACATATAACAAGCATAATAATACGTATCACCCTCATCTGCACGTTGTGCTTGCAGTAGACAACCGTTACTTTAGGAACAACTATATGAAACATAGTGAATGGCGGCTGCAGTGGCAGAAGTATCTTGGTGTGGATTATCTGTCTCAGGTTAGCGTGGAAAAGGCAGGGGACAGTAATGTGGGTCTTACAAATGAAATCTGCAAGTATGTAACAAAGCCTAGCATATATGCTAATCCTGATAATTTAAACTTTACAGCAGAGCAATTTGCGCTTCTTGACAGCCAGCTCAGGGGTATCAGAATGGTTTCCTCATCAGGCGTGTTTAAAAAGGTTTCAAGAATGTTGAAACTTAAAGATGCTATTGATGCTTCTGAATATGCCGATGATGGCAATTCGGAAGACTGGACCAAAGAATGGTACTTTTTTGACAGCGGCAGAAAAGAATATATCAGCTGCAGTGCATAAACATGAAAGGAGAAAAATTATGAAAGCAGTAAACATCAACAAAATCCTAGGTGAAATTGACTTTTCGGAGTTTTTTACAGGTGCAAAACTGGTTCAGATTGAAGAAAAGTTTGCATATGAAGACGGAAAGAAAACGGACAAGATAGAGCGTTATGCCCTGACCGTTATTGTTCCAAAACTGGAAAGCGCCGTTGTAACAGTCAAGGTCGAAAAGAAACCAAAGGTGCAGGATATACTTGCTATGCCTGAGGTGTCGTTTTCTGATTTGTCTGTTGTGGCGTGGGTCAGAAACCAGAAATTCATTGAATTGAGCTGGTCAGCCTACAGTGCAGAAGCGGCAGAATAACAGTGCCGTAATTCTGATGCCTGACAGGGATATTTCCGGCAGCGAGAAGCGTGCGAAAAGCGACGAGCGCAGGCGGAATATATCCCGCAGGTCGGGCTAAGAATTGCGGTTTAAAAGGAGCGAAGCCTTCTTTTCTTGACTATAATAGAAACAACGTGACGTAGGAAAAAAGGTAATAAATGTTGAAATTCAGGGGATTGTAAGGGTTTTGACGGCGAAAAAAGTTACTGTCAGAAAATCGGCAGAGAAAGGGGCAGATTTAATGGAAAAAGCACTGCTTAATATTGGTGAAACTTGTGAGTATCTTGGGATAGGAAAAACAAAATGCAGAGAACTGCTCAGGTCACCTGAAAGCACTTTCACAGTATTGATTGGAAACAGGTATTTTGCACACAAAGCAAAGCTTGATAAATGGCTTGAAGAAGAAACAATAAAGAATGCCTATTAAAAAAAGGGACAGACATGAAGAACAAAGTCCGCTAAAATATATATGAAATGGTGATAGCGAGAAAGGAGATTTTTATGGGCAAAGACTTAAAAGGCAAAGACCTCGGTGCAGGGATTTGCCAGAAAAAAAACGGAAAATATCTGGCAAGGTTCACAGACAGGTACGGGAAGCGTAAATGTATATATGGTTCTGATATAAAGCAGGTTAAAAAGGAATTCAGAGATGCCAAATATCAGGATGAACATGGCATAAGTGTCAGGAGTGATAAGATTAAACTGGATGACTGGTTTAATGAGTGGCTTACTGTGTATAAGGCTTTTATTCGTGACAGCTCCAAGAGAATATACAAGGACAATTACGACTATCATATTTCCCCGGTGTTAGGTAACTGCAGACTGGGAGATATAACTCATCACGATATGCAGAAGTTTCTGAATGACCTTAAAAGCGAGAAGAAGCTCTCATATGAAACAAGGGATAAAATCAGAACTATCCTAAAAGATATGTTCAGCAAGGCCATGGAAAACAATCTTGTTGTCCAAAACCCTGTGAGAAATACTAATATAGGCAAAAAGGAGCGAAATAGAGTATCGGTTCTCTCACGCGAAGACCAGCACGACTTTCTTGAATGCAGTGCGGGAACATTCTACGGTAATGCCTTTGCAGTTCAGCTTGAAACAGGGATTAGACCGGGTGAGTTATACGGTCTTAAAATTAAAGATTTGGATTTTAAAAACAAAGTGATACACATAGAGCGAACCCTGTCATATGAACGCAGAATAGAAGACAGCAGGAAAACCTTTCACTTCGGACCTCCAAAGACAGAGAGCAGTGTAAGGACAGTGCATATGTCCGATGATTGCTGCACTGCCCTAAAGAATCAGCTTGTACAAAAGGAAATCGTGCTGTCCAAGACCTCAAAAAACATACCTGAGGACTTCAAGGACCTTGTATTTACATCTTCAACAGGAATGCCGCTTAACACGCAGATTTATACTGATGCCATTAACAGGATAGTAAAAGAGATAAACCTGTGCAGAATTGAAAATGACGAGTTGAAAAATATTTCACCTCATACATTCAGGCATACATATGCCACACGCTCTCTTGAAAGCGGTATGAATTTTAAAGCAATACAGGACGCAATGGGTCACGCAACTTTAGAGATGACAATGAACCTGTATGTACACGCTTTGGAAGAATTCAAAATGGCGGAAACTGATAAAATGAAAGGACTTAGAGATAAGTTAAACGAAGAACACAATGAGATATTGGACAGGAGATTTAAGGAACTTAATATATGCGGCGCATAGTTTGATTAAATTGGCGTATAAGCGGCGTACAGCAAAACTGAATGGCGCAAAACAAATAACAGGAACATTGAAAAATACAGGGATATAAGGATATGATAATGCCGTTGCTGCAAACCTACTTCGTATATCAGGCCACACCATATGCTATAGACAGCATAGGACCTGTAATATAGGAATTTCAAGCGGTTGCAGGCTTTGACTTCTCGAAAAGCCAAACCTCAAAAATACCGTAAAATACCGCAATGCACCACATTTTATCAGAAAATTGGCGTACAGATTGGTGCACAGCCGAAAACAATTGGCGTACAGCTGATACCGACTCAAAATACAGGGTTTCATACCTGATATTAAAGGGTCGGTATTTTTTAGTATGGTTAATGTAGAGAAAAACCGAAATTCCCAGTAAAGACCGGTTATTTCACTGCGGTTTCAAGTGCCAGCTTCATCATATCTGTGAAGCTTTTTTCTCTGTCTGCAAGCGAGGATTTTTCGCCTGAAATGAAATGGTCGCTTATTGTCATAACTGCAAGAGCGTTTTTGTGGTTATAGGCTGCATTCATATAGAGTGCGGCTGCTTCCATTTCGACGGCAAGCACATTCATTGAAGCCCATTTTTTCCACCAGTCCTCACCGATTTCATAAAAAACATCGCAGGATACGGTATTTCCTGCCTTGAACGGTATTTTTTCGGTGTCTGATACCTGTTTTAATCTGCACAGAAGCTCCCAGCTTGCGCACGGTGAAAAATGTCCCGGCAGTCCGAAAGTATGCTCGTAGTTTGAATCTGTTGAAGCCGCAAGACTTACAACAATATCTCCGATATTTATATCGCTGCTGAAAGAACCTGCAGTTCCTATTCTGATGATAGTATCCACATCATAGTAGGTAAAAAGCTCCCATGAATATATTCCCATTGACGGCATACCCATGCCTGAACCCTGAACCGAAACAGGAACGCCTTTGTATGTGCCGGTATATCCGTACATATTCCTTGCTTCGTTATACAAAACAGGGGAGTCCAAAAAATTCTCGGCAATATATCTGGCTCTGAGAGGATCTCCCGGCATTAAAACTGTTTTTGCTATATCGCCTTTGTCTGCTGAATTTGATACAGTACCCATAGTAATCTCTCCTTAAATAAATTCTATATAGTCTTTTGATGTGTCAAGTATGGCAGCTGCGCCCATAGGTATCGTAGGCTGCGGATATATATGCCCTGCGTGAAATCCTTTTATTACGGGCTTGCCGCAGGGGAGCACCACCTCGTCTATAATCCGGTCAAGAGTCAGACTTTCATCAGAGGCTTCACAGTCTGCAAATATCCCGAAGATTATGCCGGAAGCATCGTCAAATTTGCCTGCAAGTGCAAGCGCCGTCAGGTTTTTGTCAATGCGGTAAGGCTCCTCTGAAACATCTTCGATAAAAAGGAGTTTGTCTTTTGTGTCTGCTTCATAGGGCGAGCCGAGAGTGCCGGCAAGAAGCGACAGATTGCCTCCCGTCATAATACCCTTTGCCTTGCCATCTGTCAGAACAGATATTTCTTTGCCCTCGGGGTTATATATTCTGTGAGGCTTACAGCCGAATATGTTCTCTTTGAGAGAACTGATTGTATAGCTGCTGTGAATCGTATAGTCTGTGCTTGGCATGGGACCATGAAAAGTCATAAACCCGCACAGTCCGTTAAAGACTGTGTGAAGCGCCGTTATGTCGCTGTAGCCGACAAACACCTTGGGATTTTGTTTAATCATCTCCAGGTCAAGCAAAGGCAGCAGCCGCATTGCGCCGTAGCCGCCTCTGAGACAGAATATGCCTTTGATACTGTCATCAGCAAATGCCATATTTATATCAGAGGCTCTTGTTTTATCTGCTCCCGCAAGGTAGCCGTGGTGAAACCTGCAGCTTTCGTATACTGAGGGCACAAGTCCCAGAAATTCTATTGACCTTATTGATTTTTCCAGAACATCTGACGGTACAGGAGACGAGGGTGCTAAAAGTGCCACCCTGTCTCCGGGTTTAAGAGGCGCTGGTTTTATCATTTCAGATTCCTCCATACTAAAATACTTTTTTAAGTATATATTACTGCGGCTGTATATATTCCAGTGAAGCCTTGGGGCTGTTTTCGAATATATTTTCACCAAGGTCTGTTGTGTTCCTGCTGATAAGCACCGTTTCAAGCTCACTGCAGTCTGCGAAAGCCTTATCACCGATTGACAGGAGGTTTTCGGTTCCTTCAAAATGTCTGACTGATGAGCCTTTGAATGCGCCGTCCCTGATACGCACCACAGTAGAAGGAAGTATGACTTCTTCTATATATTTGTTGCTGCGAAAGGCGGTTTTGCCGATTTTTTCTATGCTGAGAAGTCTCGTTTCCGTTGTATTTTTAATACTGTTGTTAACCTCGACTTCAATGTGTGATGGGATTTCGACCCTTGCACTTGTGCCCAGATAGGTTTTTATTGAGGCTGAGGTTTCAAAAATGTAGTATTCAAAATCTCCCTGCGTTTTGAAATAAAATTTTTTGTGTGTAATATTTGTTCTTTCGTTAATATCCGTACCGAACAGTCTGTCTATGGTGGCACCGAGATTTATATCGTGCGAGGCTTTGAACAGAATAAGGTCCTCGTGTTTTCGTATACGCAGTATTTCTGATTCAAGCTCATTGAGGTTTTCAAAATGCCTTGCCTCAATCCCAAGCTCCGCTGCTTCTTTTACCGCAAAGCGCATATTGCTGCCGCATCCGAGCAGCAGGTCGATATTGTGCTGCGCAACCACAGGCGCAATTTTTTTGTGCGTTTCTACACTTATATCGCCAAGCCCCAGAATATCCCCAAGAACGGCAATACGTCTGCCTCCTGCCGCTACAGGAATATCATCCATAGCGTCAAGCGTTTTTTCGATGGCTGTAAGAGAGCTGTTATAGCAGTCTGCAAATATATTGTAGCCGCAGGGGTGTATAATGTTCTGTCGCATTCCGGCAGACCTGTAGGCGGCAATTCCCGAAATGATTTCTTCGGAGCTTAGTCTGAGTGCTTTGCCAACTGCATAAGCGGCGACTGCGTTCAGTACATTATGCTTACCGGGCACAAAAATCTCCGCAGCGTGTTCCTCGCCTGTACTGCGATCAACAATTGTGAAACTGAGACCTGCGTTTTCGGTTCTTTTGATATCTTTTGCGAAATAATCCGCACCTGTGCTTTTGAGGCTGTATGTTATGACTTTCTGGGTAAAAGGGTGCGACATTAGGATTTCATCATCAAAGTTTATGAATGCAATTCCGTCAGGTTTACCGTAGGTCGAGAGGGAAAGCTTGTCTTTTGCAAGCTCCTTGCGGCTGCCGTAGCTTTCGATATGGGAAACCCCTATGTTTGTATATAAGGTTATATCTGCTTCAAGCTGTTTTGCAGAGACTGCAACCGTTCCGGATTTGAATGCCCCCACCTCCTGCAGATAAACGGCTGTAGGTCTTTTGAGCTTCTGAATATTTCTTGTTACAGAAAACATTGAATTGTTGTTGCCCTTGGAAACAAGAGGCTTTTTATAGTGGGCGCGCAGAACGGACTCAATCATTTCCTTGGTGGATGTTTTGCCTGCAGAGCCGGTAACTGCTATTACCTTTGCCTTATGAATTGAACGGATGTAATGCGAAATGCGGATATATGCATCAGCGATAACGCTTTCGCCGTTTTCATTTCTGTCTGTAATGAGAATCATATTTTCAGAATTGCAGGGAATACTTGTTATGATACAGAGGCAGCCTGCGCTTATTGCGCGCTCTAAGGGGTTTTCTGAATAGCCGGAGGACAGCGGTTCAATCTGCCAGCACATAAAAACAGAGTTTTCTGTGAGTCTGCGGGGATCTGCCGTAAAATCACTGACCGGATGATCGGCTATAGCTTCAAATTTTTCGGGAAACGGAAGCTGTGCAATTTCAAAAAATTTTTTGAGCGTAAGATTGCGTTTTTCTTTGTATGCGGCAATCGCAGCTTCTTTTTCGGCCTGTTTGCGCGCGAGTTTTTCTTCTTCGGTTTCCTTATGTTCCTTCTTTTTGCCAAATAAAAGCATATATTGTTCCTTCCTGAAAATAAGCTGTGTCATAAAATGTTAAAATAAAAAACCATGGGAGACACATCCATGGTTTTTTGTTTGCTCATGCTGTGTATTTAACTTATACACGGGTGGGGACGGGTGAGACTTAAGCGTTCGCTTTGTTGAATCTCTTTGTTAATCTTGAAACTTTTCTTGAAGCAGCGTTCTTGTGAATAGTTCCTTTTGCAGCAGCCTGCATAAGTTTTTTCTCTGCAAGGGCAAGTTTTGCCTTAGCTGTCTCCATATCGCCTGCTTCTAAAGCGGCGTCAAAGCTCTTCAAAACTGCTTTAAGATGATTTTTGATTCTTCTGTTTCTTGCAGTTTTTTTGTCGATAACACGGATTCTTTTTTTTGCGGATTTAATATTTGCCATTTAATTCACCCCACTTTATTATTTTTAGCTAAATTCGCAGATTCAGTATATATGAATAAAAAAGAAAAATCAAGGGGAAAGTAATAAAAAAAGAGGAAACGCACGGAATTAAAATTTCTGAGTAAATTCCTGTTTCCGTATATCGCACGCAAGGTGCGATAACATTCAAGGAGCTTTCTTTGAAACATACGGAAATATCTTCAGACTGATATTTCCTATGTTATAAAAAAAGAGGAAACGCACGGAATTAAAATTTCTGAGTAAATTCCTGTTTCCGTATATCGCACGCAAGGTGCGATAACATTCAAGGAGCTTTCTTTGAAACATACGGAAATATCTGCGGATTGATTTCCTAAAAAGTGGAGGGAGTTTGAATTTATGAGGTTCAGGACAGATTTAGCTGTCGAAAACAGGCAGATGTACGAGGAGGCCTCCGGCAAAAGCGATATTGACGGGATTACGGTGACAAAACGAAGCTACGGTGAGGACATATGCGTAACCGAAATAATTATCGAAAGCGACACAGGCGCAAGACTCCTTGAAAAACCATGCGGCAGATATGTGACCATTGAGCTTGATTCGCTGCTTTCAGGCAGAAACGAAATCAAAAAAAGAGCATCGCAGGCACTTGCCGCAGAGCTTGCAAAAATAATTCCGTTTTCATATAATCTCAAGGTGCTTGTTGCAGGGCTTGGCAACATACAGGTGACTCCCGATGCGCTGGGACCTAAGGTGCTGCAGAAGATTGACATAACAAGACACCTGTTTGCGGCATATAATGCGGACGGCGATGAGGAAATGGCGTGCGTCAGCGGCATAGCTCCCGGAGTGACAGGCACAACAGGAATTGAGACAGCGGAAATTATCAGAAAAACAGCGGAGATAGCAAAACCCGATGTGATTGTCGCTGTAGATTCTCTTGCCGCAAGGGATATCAAAAGAGTAAGCACCACCATACAGATAAACGATACGGTGATATATCCCGGAGGCGGTATGGGAAACACCAGAACAGAGCTTTCAAGGGATACGGTGGGAGCAAAGGTCGTGTCCATAGGAGTGCCTACGGTTATAGACTCAAAAACACTGATACTTGAAGCGATGGAAGATGAGCAGGCCGAGGAGTATTTCCGAAACAGGGAGATGGATATGATTGTGACATCCACGGACATAGACCGTATTATCAAGGATTTTTCAGACATAATTGCAAACGGAATTAATATTGCGCTTCATCCCGGCATATACTCTTATGAGAATATGTTGGAGGAAAAGCAATGAAAAAACGACAGGCAGCAGTGCTGGCAGTAGTTGTCTTTGTAATTACTGCAGTACTTCTTGTGAACGTATCATGGGAGAAAAAAGAAAAAGAAACAAAGCTTACGGAAAGTCAGCTTGGGATAATGTGTATGGGCAGTGTGTTTTCAACTATGGAAGCGGCAGACACCAAAAGCACAGCCTCTGAAAAAACATCTGCGGCATCAGATGAGGATAATAAACAAAGCAGCAAAGAGGTCAGCAAAACAAAAAGCAAAAAGGATAAAAGCAAAATGCTTTCAGACGGTGATCCTCTTGTAATCATATATCATACCCATGCAAGCGAAAGCTACAGACCGTCCACATCGGGCAACTTTCACAAGGAGGGCGAAAAAAACACCGTAAGAGAAGTGGGCGATATAATGGAGAGCGTTATGGAGGAGGCAGGCATCAATGTAATTCACGACAAAACCATGCACGACAGGCCTTCATACAACGAGTCATATGCCAGATCTCTTGAAACAATCCAGAGGCTTATGAAAAAATATCCTACGGCCAAATATGTTATAGACCTGCACAGAGATGCGGCAGCCTATGTGGGCAACAAAGGCGCTACAGTCAGAATAGGAGACGATACGGTTGCAACCTACAGCCTTGTGGTAGGCTCTGCCTGCGACAATTACACGAAGCTTCTGTCGTATGCAAGAACAGTCAATGCCAAAGCGGAGGAAATGTACAGCGGCTTTGGAGGCAGGATAATACAAAAGGAATACAAGTTCAACCAGTGGGTATGCAACAACCACATACTGCTTGAGATAGGCAATAACCAGAACGACATATCGGAGGTCAAAAACACCGCACGCTACATAGGTAAAGTACTGGCAGAGGTGATATATGAAAAAGAAAAAGATTAAGCCAAGATACAGGAAAGTCAAAAGCCTGCTTGTAATCGCGGTTCTGACGCTGGCAATGATGGGAATGCTTACAGTTGACCGGCAGTGCCTCAGGATAACAGGCGAGGGCGGTATTCTGGGATTTACAGCGGAAAAAGCCGAAAACGGCGATACAAAAGCTTATTTCTTTGGTGTTGATATTTCCGGTGTTTTTAGGTAAAATATATTAGTTAAGTAATTACACAAAGGAGAAAACATGAATTCTTATCAGAAGTATATCAGAAATTTCAGCATTATAGCTCATATAGATCACGGCAAGTCCACGCTTGCCGACAGACTCATAGAAAAAACAGGTCTTGTGGCGGAGCGTGACATGAAGGAGCAGTTCCTTGACAATATGGATCTCGAAAGAGAAAGAGGCATTACCATCAAGCTGCAGACTTCAAGACTTGTATACAAGGCGGAGGACGGCAACGAATATATTTTCAACCTGATTGACACGCCCGGTCATGTGGACTTTACATACGAGGTGTCAAGAAGCCTTGCAGCCTGCGAGGGTGCAGTGCTTGTGGTTGATGCCACGCAGGGAGTTGAGGCTCAGACCCTTGCCAATGTATATCTGGCTCTTGACGAAAATCTTGAAATTATTCCGGTACTCAACAAAATGGACCTTGCAAGCGCAAGACCTGATGAGGTCAGGGATGAGATTGAGGAGATGATAGGAATAGAAGCGCAGGATGCTCCGCTGATATCGGCCAAGGCGGGACTTGGAATCGAAGAGGTTCTGGAGACAATCGTAAAACGTGTTCCCGCACCGCAGGGAGATGCAGACGGCAGACTCAAAGCCCTTATTTTTGACTCATATTACGACAACTACAAAGGCGTTATCATATATACAAGGATCTTTGACGGCAGAGTCAAAAAAGGTGATATGATACGAATGATGAATACAGGTATGGTGCACGAGGTTACGGAAGTCGGCACATACTCTCCCACTCCTGTTGCCTGCAGGGAACTCAGAGCAGGTGAAGTAGGATATATCTGCGCCAGCATCAAGCAGGTTTCGGATGCCAGAGTCGGAGACACGATAACATTAGACGATGAGCCTGCGGACAAGCCGCTTCCGGGCTACAAAAAAGTCCAGTCAATGGTATACTGCGGCATATATCCTGCAGAGGGCGAAAAATACGAAAACGTCAAGGACGCACTGGAGAAGCTTCAGGTAAATGACGCTGCCTTCAACTTCGAGCCCGAAACCTCATCGGCGCTGGGATACGGCTTCAGATGCGGATTTCTCGGACTTCTGCATATGGAAATCATAGTCGAAAGACTCGAAAGAGAATTCAATCTGGCGGTAATAACCACATCGCCCAGCGTAATATACAAGGTGGTGCTCAAAAACGGCAGGGAGGAGTTTATCCAGAATCCCACCAATCTGCCGGATCCGCTTGAAATAGAGCATATAGAGGAGCCTATAGTCAAAGCGGATATAATGATTCCAAATGAATATGTGGGCAACATAATGGAAATCTGTCAGGACAGGAGAGGCAGACTTCTTCACATGGAATACATCACTCCGACAAGAGTGCTGCTGCACTACGAAATGCCGCTCAACGAAGTAATATATGATTTCTTTGACGCGCTCAAATCCAAGACAAGGGGCTACGGCTCACTTGATTATGAATTTGTCAGATACGAGAAATCAAACGTGGTCAAGCTTGACGTGCTTCTCAACAAGGAGCTTGTGGACGCTTTTTCGATGATAGTGCACGAGTCAAAGGCGAGAGCCAGAGGCAAATTCGTATGCGAAAAACTCAAAGAAATAATACCGAGACACCAGTTTGAGGTGCCTGTTCAGGCTGCAATCGGCAAAGATGTAATAGCCAGAGAGACTGTCAAGGCATACCGCAAAGACGTAATCGCCAAATGCTACGGCGGAGACATATCAAGAAAGAAAAAACTGCTCGAAAAACAAAAAGAAGGAAAAAAACGAATGAGACAGTTCGGTACGGTTGAGGTTCCTCAGGAAGCGTTTACGGCGGTACTCAAATATGATGACAACAAATAACGGCAGAGCAAAACTGGGGATATACATACATATCCCTTTCTGCGTATGTAAATGCAGGTACTGCGGTTTTTTGTCCCTTGAAAACACAGATACGGATATTCACAGCAGATATATCAGGGCTCTGGCAGATGAAATCAGACTGCACGGCAGTCTCTGCGGAGATGAATACACTGTCGATACGGTATTTATAGGGGGAGGCACTCCGTCTGTGCTTGAGCCTGAGTACATAGAGCAGATACTTGCTGCCGTCAGGACAGGCTTTGATATTGCAGATTCTGCTGAAATCACAATAGAAACCAATCCCGGCACACTTGGCAGACACAAGCTTGTAACATACAGAGAATGCGGCATCAGCAGGCTCAGCATAGGTGTTCAGTCGATGAACGATGATATCTTAAGGACTCTTGGCAGGATTCATTCGGTGAGAGAGTTTGAGGAGAATTTCGTGCTGGCAAGAGAACTTGGCTTTGACAATATAAACACAGACCTGATGTTTGCGGTGCCCGGACACACAGAGCAGATATGGCAGGAAACTTTAGAAAAAATTCTGGAGCTTTCTCCCGAACATATATCATTTTACAGTCTGCAGATTGAAGAGGGCACTCCTTTTGCCGCAATGTATGAGGAGGGCACCCTCGAAGAAATCCCTGACGATACCGACAGGAAAATGTACAGAACGGCGGCAGAGCTTCTCACCCAGAGAGGCTATGAGCACTACGAAATCTCAAATGCCGCAAGACCGGGATTTGCGTCCCGGCACAATCTCAAATACTGGACCATGCAGGAATATCTGGGCTTCGGGCTTGGCGCCTCCTCATATTTCAGGGGCAGACGGTTTGAGAATACGACCGATATGGACAGATACATCAGAACCTCGGGACAGAGTATTCTTGCAGACGGTTGCGGCTGTCTCAGAATTTCGGGCTGCACAGATAAATTTCATATCAATACAGACTTTGACAATGCCTCTGAATTTGTATTTACGGGGCTTCGCAAAGCTTCGGGGATAAATCTTGACGAATTCAGGCGCTTTGCGGGCAGAAGCCTGTTTGATGTGTTTCCGAATGCAGGGAGCAATATAGCAGGATGGCAGGCTGCAGGTCTTGCAGAATATGACGGACAGGTTTTTAAGCTGACTTATGACGGAATAGACATATCAAATGACATATTATCGGAATTTGTATAAGGAGCAGAGAGTATGGAAAAATATATAATGGCGCTTGATGAGGGCACCACCAGCTGCCGCTGTATTTTGTACAACAAAAAAGGCGAGATGGCAAGCGTGGCCCAAAAAGAGTTCAGGCAGATTTATCCCAGAGCAGGCTGGGTTGAGCATGATGCGATGGAAATATGGTCAACTCAGATAGGCGTGGCGCAGGAGGCATTATACAAGATAAACTGCACATACGAAAACATAGAGGCCATAGGCATTACCAACCAGAGAGAAACAACAGTAGTCTGGGACAAAAAAACAGGAGAGCCTGTATATAACGCGATTGTGTGGCAGTGCAGGAGAACGGCAGAATACTGCGATAGCCTCAAGGCAAAGGGGCTTGAGCCTTCCTTCAGAGCCAGAACAGGACTTCCCATTGATGCGTATTTTTCAGCCGGCAAGCTCAGATGGATACTCGACAATGTGGAGAACGCAAGAGCAAAAGCTGAGGCGGGAGAGCTGCTGTTTGGGACCATAGAAACATGGCTTATATGGAAGCTTACGGGAGGCAGAGTGCACGTTACCGATTACTCCAATGCCTCACGAACCATGATGTTCAACATAAAAGAGCTCAAATGGGACGAGGACATACTCGCAGAGCTTGATATCCCCGTATCCATGCTGCCTGAGCCTGTGCCGTCAAGCCTTGTGTACGGCGAGACAGACGATCATATTTTCGGAGGTCCTGTTAAGATTGCAGGCGCTGCGGGAGATCAGCAGTCTGCGCTTTTCGGTCAGACCTGCTTCGAAAAGGGACAGGCAAAGAATACATACGGCACAGGGTGCTTTTTGCTTATGAATACAGGCGAGGTTCCCGTGTATTCCAAAAACGGACTTATCACCACCATTGCGTGGGGAATAGACGGCAGAGTCAATTATGCGCTGGAGGGCTCGGTGTTTGTGGCAGGAGCCGCTGTGCAGTGGCTTCGCGACGAGCTTCAGCTTATAGACAGTTCACCTGAGTCAGAAAAGCTTGCCATGAGTGTGCCCGATACCAACGGCGTATATATAGTGCCGGCATTTGCGGGGCTTGGAGCGCCTTACTGGAACCCTTACGCAAGAGGCGCGATATTCGGACTCACAAGAGGTGCTGACAAACGTCATCTGACAAGAGCGACTTTGGAATCGCTGGCTTATCAGACAAACGATCTGCTTGCAGCTATGAGAGAGGATATAGGCTATGAGCTTTCCTCGCTTCAGGTGGACGGCGGTGCGTGCGCCAATAATTTTCTTATGCAGTTTCAGGCCGACATAACAGCAAAGCCTGTCAAAAGACCTGAATGTATAGAAACAACCTCGCTGGGAGCAGCCTATCTTGCAGGACTTGCAACAGGCTACTGGAGCGATACGGATGATATAATCGAAAACCTCAAAACAGACAGAGAATTTATACCGTCAATGGATGATGACAAGAGAACAAAGCTTCTTGCGGGCTGGAAAAAAGCCGTAAGATGTGTTCTGGAATGGAGCAGATAATATGGGAGAGATAAAACAGAGAGATTATATGTTTGATACATTCAGAGGAATTCTGATGCTGTCGATACCGATGTCGCATTTTACCAAGATGTCGGGCAATCTGTACTCGGAGCTTTATCTGGGAGGCGGATTTCCTCAGGCGACCTTCGGAGGATTCATATACATAACAATCAACGTGTTTGTAATGCAGGCGTTTATGTTCCTTTCGGGGTATTTTTCCAAAAAACCCGAAAGAGCGAGAGAAACGGCATTCAAAACATTTATGTGGCCCTATCTGGTGTTTACTGTGATTTACTTCGGAGTTAGATATTTCTTCTTCGGCAACGCTCACCTCGATTTTCTGTCACCGCCGTTTGCGCTGTGGTTTTTGTTTGCGCTGTTCTTTTACAGATTTTTCTTAAAGGATATGATTAAGCTCAAATGGCTGCTGCCTCTGAGCCTTGTAATGTTTCTTGTGGCGGGGCAGGTATCGGAATTCGGTGATTATCTGGCGCTTGGCAGAGTGTTTTCATACTTCCCGTTTTTCCTGCTGGGCTTTTACTGCTCCAAAGAAAGACTTGCATGGGTAAGACAGCTCAAAAACAAACCGTTAGTGCTTGCAATGATGGGAATTGTGCTTGCGGGAATATCGGTGCTTCTGTGCATTTACGGACCTAATGTGGGCTGGTATCTGCTCAGAGAATCGGTTGACAATTTCCCTCATATGGCATGGTATGAGGATACGCTGCTCAGAATAGCGCTGTTTTTCATATCGAGCGGCTGGATAATATTCATGGTCAACATACTTCCGTCAAAGCAGGGGATTTTAGCATATGTGGGCACAAACACAATGCCTGTATACGTATTTCACCTGACGCTGAGATATGTGATACAGTTTTACGGCCTTTACATCGGATTTATATCGTGCCTTGCGGTATGCTGGTTCGGAGTACTGTCGCTTATACATAAAAAAGTGCAGAATACGGCAGTATATACAGCAGCGATAGTAATATCGGCAGCGGGTATGTATTTCCTGTTTTCATCAGGCTGCCTGTCGCCGCTTTACGGTCTTTGCCCTGAAAACAGACTTTTTTATTACCTGCTTGTATACGGCGGCGCACTTATAGCCGGATTCTCATTTGTAACTCCGTTCTGGATAAAACTTTATGATATCCTCGTAGACGGACCCGCAAAGCTTCCGGCGCTTACAAGGTGGCTCAAGGGACCGGGATTCAAAGAAAATGAAGAAAAACAGATATAGATTTTTAATATGCGCTGCAGTGATTATATGCTGTATACTGTCTGCAGCCTGTGCCGGCGGAAATAATGCGGAATATGATTTCAGAGCATATGATTTCGTGATTGAAAATGACAGGGGCACATATACCGCAGGTCAGATAACCCTGCCCGAAACAGACGGAAGCTGCCCCCTCGTATTTATAGCTCACGGATTCAGGGGGAATATGAACAGCGGAGGCGCTGAGGAGCTTTCGCAGAGGCTTTCGCAGCATGGCATTGCTGCTGTGAGGATTGACTTTAACAGCAGGCTTGAGCCGGAGGCGGATTCTGCCGGAGCCGATGAATACACTCTTTCGGACATGACAGATGATGCAGTCCTTGCCATCTCATACTGCGCGGACAGATATAACATAGATACGGACAGAATAGGTCTGTACGGCAGAAGCATGGGCGGCAGAGCCGTAATGATAATGGCAAACGAAAGCAGAGGCTATGACTACAAGGCGCTGGCTCTTGTTGCGCCTGCCGGTAACGACAGCGCAATGATATACTATATGGGCGGAGAGGATAAATGGAATGAGATGAAGTCCGAGGCTGACAGGGCAGGCTATACGCTCAAACAGGGGCTTAAACTGACGCCGCAGTGGTTCAGAGAATTTGAAGAGTACAATCCGGCAGATACTGGCTATAAATTCGGTGACAAACCTGTACTTTTGTTTTACAACACTCTTGACAATGTGGTGCTGCCTGATACAAGCCTTGAATGTGCTGCGGGATACCGAAACTGCAGCGTTGTCAGGGTTACTGCAGATGACGGTCACGGTTATGAGATGAGCTATAAGGACTCAGAACTTAAAGATATGATAATGGACAGAATTACAGAGCATTTTGAAGGAGCATTATGTACGAATTAAACAGACTGGGGGAGAGAAGCTGGTATATAAACTGCTATGCCAAGGTGGGAATATATCAGCAGACAGCAACAGATGTATATATAATAGACAGCGGCAATGATGACAATGACGCAAAAGAAATAGAAAAAATACTCAGGGCAAAGGGGTGGAACCTCAAAGGCATACTGAATACTCACGCCCATGTGGATCATATGGGAGGCAACAGGTATATTCAGGAGGTATACGGCTGTCCTGCGTTTTCAAAGGGTGCAGAGGCCGCAATTGCATCGCATACGCAGATAGAGCCTGTTATCACCTATGGCGCTCATCCTTTCAGAGAAGCAAGAAGCAGCGGCTTTTTTGCAGAGTCAAGCATATGCCTTGATGTGACCTGCGAGGAATTTCCAAAGGAGGTTGAGGTAATAGACCTGCCGGGACACAGTATAGAGCATGTGGGCTACAGACTTCCCGACAATACCGTATTTATAGGTGACAGCGCTGTAGGCGGCCATCTGCTTGCCAGATATCCTGTGCTTTATGTGCTTGATGTTGGGAAGTATCTTGAGAGCCTTGAGAAGCTCAAATCTCTCAGGCCGGGGCTCTATGTGCTTTCACACGGAGAAGTGACCTCCGACATAGGACCGGTGGCGCAAAACAATATAGACAATATCAGAAACATATGTGACAGGATTGAGAATATATGCAGCGAGCCTAAGGATATGGGGCAGATTCTCAAATCCGTATTTGACGGCTACGGTATGAATATGAACTACAGGCAGTATGTGCTTACTCTTGCTATTATAAGGGCTTTTGTCTCCTATCTTGTGGACAGCGGAAGAATCGAAGGCATTGTAGAGGACAACAGGATGTTATGGAGAAAGGTATTATGAGAGAACTGATAGACTTAGGGCGGCAGAGCTGTTATCTGAAGGGCCTTACAAATACAGGGATATACAGGCAGAGCGAAAACGAAGTGTATGTTATAGACCCCGGAACCGACGAAAACGAGGGCAGGGAGGTTTATGAGATATTACAAAGCAGAGGCTGGAATCTCAAAGGAATACTCTGCACTCACTGTCATTCTGATCATACGGGAGCAAATGCATATCTGCAGGAGCTGTACGGCTGCCCCGTATTTGCATACGGTATGGAGGCTGTATTCATAAACAATTCAATACTTGATCCTATGGTGGCATACGGCGGATATCCGATAGATGAACTGCTGGGAAGTGATATATATGCGCCGCCCTGCATATGTTTTGACACAGGCCATGAGGATTTCCCCAAAGAGATCGAGGTTGTAATGCTGCCGGGGCACAGTATGGAGCACACAGGCTACAGACTTCCCGACGGCACATTTTTTGCCGGTGACACCCTTATAGACGGCAGAGTTCTCAAAAAATATCCGCTGAGCTATGTATATAATCCGGACGATGCGCTCAGAACACTGGAACAGATGAAGTCCATGGAAGCTTCCGTATTTGTGCCTGCCCACGCAGAGCCGGCGACAGATATATCAGAGCTGATAAAAGCAAACACAGAGAATATATATGAGGTTTCCGATATGGTACTGTCCCTGTGTGAAACTCCTGCCGATATGGAGATGATTACAAACGGTCTTTTTGACCTTTGCGGTATTAAGATGAACTGCGAAAAATATATACTCATAACGGGGATAGTCAGAACCAATATCGGCTGGCTCAAAAAAACCGGAAAAATGGAGTGTTTTGTGCGGGACAACAGATTATTATGGAGAACTGTGAAATGATACTTGTTATAACTTTTTTACTTGGCTTGTTTTTTGCTTCAGGAGCTGCAGCCGCGGCCCTGTCTGCCAATGCCAGAAAAATCGAGGAGATTTCAATATCTGTTGCCGCAGGAGCCATGAGTGCGCTTGCGGCGGCGGATATATTACCTGAAATACTTGCCGAAATGGGCGGTACAAGCCTCATCAGAGCCGTACTGTTTACGGCAGCAGGCGTTGTTTTTCTCAAAGCCTTAGACAGATTTGTGCCGGAGCACCACGGAGATGAAAAAAGTCCGGGCGCTGTGATACACATAGGCATAATATCGGCATTTGCCATAATTCTTCACAATGTAATTGAGGGAATGGCGGTATATGAGCTTGGAACCGATTCACTGCGTCAGGGCATCATATTTGCCGCAGGTGTGGGGCTTCACAACATACCCATGGGTATGCTGGTGTATTCAACACTCAAAGAAGAAGCAAAGATAAAAAAATACACGGTGATTTTTGCGGTTATGATATCAACCTTTGCAGGCGGAGTGATTATGGCTGCGCTTGGCGGCTGCATGAGCCATACCCTTATAGACCTGCTTACCTGTGTAACACTGGGAATGATAATATATATTATTGCATTTGAGCTGGTTCCTTATATGGCAGCCCACAGAAACTACAGGGTATATGCGGCAGGAATTGCGGCAGGCATTGCAGTTGTTGCCGTATCTGTGCTGTTTGAGTGACGGTTTTTCAAACAGATACCTCCTTGATACGGAGTTTTTGAATGTCCTGCACCTGAACAGCCCGGACTATACCATACTCAACTGGGTGGCTGTTCTTATGAACAATCGGACTTTCAAAATCAAGACCCCTGTTGCGAGAAGAGCGATGGCTTATCTTACCCGGAATTTCAGTATCAATGTCAACGCGTATGACCTGATTACAGGGTATAGAGCCAATGATTCATATTCTGTGATGTGCTGTTTGAAACTACAGGCAAAATTCATGAGGCAAAGACGCAGGAGACGCTTACCCGCTCAAGAGAGTACTGGATCGGCTGGGCTGTTGCATATTACCAATGGTACTCCTCCAGAAGCTACAGTGAAATTTTTCGGGTGTTATCCTTTGAGGCACTGCAAAGTATGTACTATACGCTTCATGAGGCAGATGTTTCAAAATTTGCAAGTATTGCCGATGAAAAAATCAGAGAATATTTTAAGGACACAAACCTAAAAAGACTCCGCACCATGGCTGTACGCAGGCAGAACTTGCAGAGAAAACAGGAGTAACGCTTCGATTCATTCAAATGTATGAGCAGCGCCGAAAGGATATCAACAAAGCAAGCGCATTAGTGTTGTACCGTATATCAAAGGTATTGGGCTGTACGATTGAAGATCTGATAGAAAAATAAGGCACTGAAAAGTACCTTATCATGAAAAATCGGCCTGAATGATACTGCCTTATATTTCTGCTTTATTTATGGCAAAGACACCGGGGCTGTCGTCATTAGATTTTAACCTAATGCGACAGCCCCTTTTCAGTATATCGGGCTTATGCCGGA
>CAVDMD010000035.1:0-19434 GCA_963609975.1 bacterium
ATTATTTACTCCAAGCCCTGTAGCCGTACCTGCACTGAGTAAGAGCAGTTTTTGTAACCGGTAAACTTTTGGACTCTGCTCATATTGATGTATATGTGACCGGCAGCAACTCAAAAGGATTATCTAAAGATATCGCTACAGAGTTCCGTGGCCGTACTACTCAAATTCATGTATTTCCTCTATCCTTTGAGGAGTTCTATTCTCATGTGGGTGGTGACGAGCGAAAAGCTCTGGATACCTATATGCTTTACGGCGGCATGCCGCGTCTACCGGCATTAACAGACGAAAAGGACAAAAAAATTACCTCTCCGCTCTGGTTTCCAGCTATGTGCAGCACATCATTGATTCATTTCTGGTTTCGACGGTAAGGCGCTATGATGTGAAAGGCAAGACCTGTTTCAAATATCCGAACAAATACTACTACACGGATATCGGTCTCCGTAATGCCCGATTGAACTATAGTCAGTACGATCCCGGTCATATTATGGAGAACATCATCTGCAACGAACTTCTGCGCAGAGGGTATTCCGTTGATATTGGTGTTGTAACTGATCGTACCGGCGGTGCAAATATGCAAAAAGAAATCGATTTCGTTGTAAATGATGCAGACAGAAGGATCTACATCCTGTCAGCTTTCCGGATGGATACGGATAAAAAAGAATCCTATGAGCTTGCATCATTGATGCTGGCAAAAGATTTTTTCAAAAAAATCATTGTTCATATGGATATTCCTCACAGTTTCTACGATAACAACGGAATTTTCCATTGCAGTCTGACAGACCTGCTGCTTGGTCGTGTAGAGTTGTTCTAACCAACAAACCAAGCTGATACTGTTAATGCCATTTCATTTGGCGCAGCACACTGTATTCCTGCGTCGTTTGCGTCGCAGCTTTCTGGTGGAATGGTGCTTTTATACACAGTAAATGTTCCTTAGGGCATAAATCTTATCGGGGCTAATGTTTGCTCCATCAGCAAAAATCGGCAAAACCCCTGCAATATCTGAGGTTTGCCGATTTTCAATTATTACCTTATTCCTGCTTCAAAAGCTTTACAGCCTTGTTAAGCTGATAATCCGTATCATCATTCTTTTTTAGTTTAACCACATAGTCCGGCTTAATGCCTTTGTTGTGAATTTCATTGCCGTCAGGCGACAGATACCGCATAACTGTAAGCTTCAGGGCAGAGCCGTCCTTAAATTTAGAAGTGTTCTGGATTATACCTTTACCAAAGGTTTTAGTTCCTACGATTTTACCTCCATTGTTGTCCTTGACGGCAGCTGTAAGTATTTCTGAGGTGCTCGCCGTTGCGCCGTCCACCAGCAGTACATACGGTATGTCTGTTTTGTCTTTGTCCGAATAGCTGCAGGTTTTGTTGCCTTTGTTGTCAACATAGCATACCAGAGTGCATTTGCCAAGAAGTTCATCAGCCACATCAAGCCCCTCGCTTACAAGTCCGCCGCCGTTGTTTCTGATGTCTATAACCATACCGTCAACCTCTGCTGCCTCCATTTCGCTCAGAGCTTTACGGAAATCCTCCGAGGTTGTTTCTATGAACGAGGATATTCTGATATACCCTATATTGTCTTTTCGGATTTCGCTTTTTACGCTCTCAATCTGTATGATATCTCTTGTTATCGTAACTGTTTTTTCGGTATCATCTCTTTTGTATCTGAGCTTGAGGCTGGTGCCCTCCTCGCCTCTTATGACTTCCACTATATCGCTCATATCATCATAAGTTTTACCGTCTACAGCCTCTATTATATCGCCGGCGCGAAGCCCTGCATTATATGCCGGAGTATCATCTATCACACTTACTATCAGAAATTCTCCGTTGTCGTCTTTTGTAAAGGTAACTCCTATACCTCCGAACTCTCCGCTTATATCTGAGCTCCATTCCTCATATTTGTCACTTGACATATATGAGGAATAAGGGTCGTCAAGAGCCTCGACAAGACCGGAATATATACCCTCCATCAGCTTGTCATCATCTGTATCCTTATAATAGTTGGCATCTATATAGCTGTATATCTGCTCAAGCTTGCTGTATTTGCTGTATACTTTGAGCATATCCTCATAACCTGCCGCATTTACTCTGATGAATCCGCCTGCGCAGCTTGTTATTATCCACATGACAAGCATGCCTGTTATTATTCCCGCAATAAGCACTGCTGCGGTATACTGTCTTTTTTTCAAAACAGCCTCCCTTATTCCACACTGTTTACAACCATCTGAACCTCATGGGTTTTTCTCCATTTGTGCTCATCAAGATAGCCTGTAACAGTAATCATGTTGTTTTCTTTAATTATATCTTTGTTTTCCTGTGCTCTGTTAAACAGTACGCATCTGACATAATTGCCGTATATGTCAAACACATTGAATCTCACGTGTGTATTGTCTGCGCCCATATAGAACACATCCCTTACAGCAACGTTTTTTACCGCAAACACCGGTTTTTTGTTTTTGTGACCGAACGGCCCTATAAGCTGCACATCATTAAAAAGCGACAGATTTATCTGATCCAGTGTAAGTTCCATATCAATATTTGTTTCTTCGTCGAATATGGAGCTGTCTTCTTCAAGCATACGAGCCACAGCCTCATCAAGCCTTGAGGAAAGCTCCCTGAAATTATCATCTGACATTGTAAATCCGCAGGCCGCGGCGTGTCCGCCGAATTTTTCAAGATACTCCTCCTGCTCTTTCATTATGTCGTAAAGATTGAGCTTGCTTACGCTCCTGCCCGTGCCTTTGAGTCCCTCTGCCGCAGGAGTCACAATGGCAACGGGTCTTTTGTATCTGTCCTTGAGCTTGCCTGCAACTATACCTGTAATACCCTCATGGGCATCAAGGCATTTGATCATTATGAAGTTCCTGTTTTTAAGGTGCTTTTCGACTATGTCAACACATTTGCCGTAAGCTTCATCCTGCACCATTCGTCTTTCTTTGTTGCATCTGATAAGCTCCTCTGCGCCATTGTGTATGAGTCTGTTATCATCGGAAAGCAGCATCTCAACACACAAAGACGCATCTCTCATTCTGCCTGCCGCATTGAGATGAGGCACCAGCACATATGCAATATTGTCGGCATCTATGGTTGCCGGTTTTAGAGCCATCATTTCAAAAAGCTTCAGAAGTCCCTTGCGTCTGGTATTCCTGATAGCCTTGAGACCGTATTTGACAAGAGTTCTGTTTTCGTCAACAAGCGGCACTATGTCCCCTATGGTGCCTATTGCCACAAGGTCTAATACATCTTTGAGGAAGCTCTTGTCCTGCCCGCTTTTGCGCTGCAGTGCGCATACCAGCTTGAAAGCGACACCGCAGCCTGCAAGATCGCTGAACGGATAGCCGCAGGCCTCCTGCTTGGGATTGATTATTAGACAGTCCGCTGCTCTCTCGTCTATATTATGATGGTCTGTGACAATAACCTCCAGCCCCTGTTCCTTGGCATATTCAATTTCACTGTAGGATACACTGCCGCAGTCTACAGTCACAAGAAGCTCTGCTCCCTTTGTCTTGATGTTATGTATGGCCTCTTTGTTAAGTCCGTAGCCCTCTACGAATCTTGACGGTATGTAATAAAACACATTGTCCGTCAGCTTGCGAAGCGACTGCATTAAAATTGCAACAGAGGTAATGCCATCGGCGTCATAATCACCGTATATGCATATTTTTTTGCCGTCTCTGATGCTGTCAAGAATTATATCTGAGGCTCTGTCCATATTAAGCATCAAAAAAGGGTCATAAGTCCTTCGTGGTGAAGGACTTACAAATTCCATTATATCCTGTTTTTGTGTTATACCTCTTTTTCTGAGGAGTTCGATTACAATAGGATTCAGTCTGTTCATTTATAAATAGTTCCTTGGATTTACATACTGGCCGTTTACTCTTACTTCAAAATGAACATGAGGACCCGTAGAGTTGCCGGTGTTTCCGGATTTGGCAATAACCTGACCCTGTGACACGCTCTGCCCTGCGCTTACAAGCAGACTGCTGTTGTGGGCATAAAGTGTATATATTCCTCCGCCATTATCTATAAGAACCATGTTACCGTAGCTGCTGTTGTAATAGGCCTGTCTTACAACACCCGAAGCTGCCGCTTTTACGCTTGTGCCTGTCCCTACGGCTATATCTATTCCCGTATGAAGCTCATACCCGTGGTACGGGCAGTATCTGTATCCGTATTCACAAGAGATTGAGCCTGAAACGGGCCATATCATAGAGCCTGAATACTCGCCGCTGTTACTGTTGTCATAGCTTTTGATCTGTGCAGTAATCGCATCAGCCGCAGCCTGAAGATCTGCGATTTCTTCCGAAAGCTCCGCATTTTCGGAGGCGACAGACTGTCGTTTCTGGTTGAGAACCGATTTGTCGGCGTTAAGAGATTCCTGTTTTGACTTTACCTCGCTCTGCTGAGATTTGAGAGAGCTGTTAAGCTCGTCAAGCTCTTTTTTTTGTTCTTCGACCTGTGCGTGCTGCACCTGCAGCTGCTCTAAAACCTCTTTGTCACCCTTGTGTATACGCTTGATAAGATCAAGATTGACAAGAAGCTCCGATACGCTGCCTGAATTCAAAAGCACCTCCACAAAGCTGGTATTGTCATTCATATACATATTTCTGAGCCTCTTATTCAGGTCGTCGTTCTGTTTTTCGATTCTGGTCTGCAGTCTGCTCAGCTTGTTCTGAGCCGCCGTTATTTTGAACTGCGTATTGTTTATCTCGCTCTGCAGACTGTCAATCTCACCCTGCAGACTGTCTATTTTTTCGTTAAGCTGGCTGATTTCTGATTTAAGCTCTTTTTCTTTTTGTCTGCCCTGCGAAAGCTCTGATTTTTTGTCGTTTATCTGAGAATTTATATTGCTCAGGTTGCTCGCATAGGCAAAAGATCCTCCGGTGACTGTCATTACCATAGCTATTGTCAGAATACATACAAGAATTTTTTTAATCATCTGAAATGCCTCCTAAACATCAAGAAATCTTCTCATTGAAATAATACTGCCGCAGGCTCCTATGCTGACGCCAAGCGCCACAAATATAACTACTATGTTTCTGACAAGGAAACCCTCAGGCACCATAGGCGTTGACAGCATAATCATCATGTCATCACCTATGCCTGCAATAATTCTGGCATAAACAAGCGCTATTATCAGAACCGATATTATTGCGGAGAACAGCCCTATGATGATGCCCTCCACAAGAAACGGCCCTCTAACAAACCAGTTGGTAGCGCCTATGTATTTCATAATACTGATTTCATCGCCTCTTGCAAATACAGTCAGCTTGACGGTGTTTGCAACCACCACCACCGATACTATAACAAGGAATGCCATAATTATCAGCGCCGCAAGCTGTATGAAATCAGTAACTTTCATAATTTTGTCCACAGTCTGTTTGTAATAGTTGACCTTCTCTATACCGCTGAAAGTCTGCGCCCTGTCGGCAACTGCCTGCGCACTCTCAAGACTGGAGATTTTGATTACCACCGAATCCGGCAGCGGGTTTTCGGAAAGGTTGTCAAGCAGATATCCCTGATCTCCCCATCTTTCTTTTAGTATTTCAAGGGCTTCTTTTTTGGTGCGGTATGTGGCACTCTCAACGCCCTCAAAGCCTGTCATACCGCTGATAATCGCCTGCACATCATCTTCACTTGCATCCTCCAGCATAAATACCTCTATAGTATCATAATCGGCTCTCACCGACTCCGTAACCATATTGATATTTATAACCAGTATGAAAAAAATGCCCAGTATAAGCAGCATAGCTGTTATTGAAAATACAGAGGCTATGCTCATTGTTTTATTTCGGAGAACCTGCCCGAAAGCCTGTTTTATCGTGTATCGCAAAGAATTAAACATCAGTCAAGCAGCCCTCCCGTAAATATTTCGTCTGTATTCAGTGTATCATCACCAAAACCGTAGGCTCCCACATCATCTCTGACAATGTGACCGTTTTCGATGGCAATTACTCTTTTGCCCATCTTGTCAACAATATCCTTTGAATGTGTGACCATAACGATTGTAGTTCCTTTTTTGTTGATCTGGTTTAACAGCATCATTATCTCCCATGCTGTTTCGGGGTCAAGATTGCCTGTAGGCTCGTCTGCTATAAGCATTCTCGGATTGTTTATAATTGCCCGGGCAATTGCAACTCTCTGCTGCTCGCCCGCCGAAAGCTCGTCCGGATATCTGTCAGCCTTGTCGCTGATACCCACAAGGCTCAGAGCCTGAGGCACATGTCTTTTGATTGACCTTGGAGTTCTGTGTATTACCTCCATTGCAAAGGCCACATTCTCATATACTGTTTTTTTGGGAAGCAGCCTGAAATCCTGAAACACCATGCCGATGTTCCTGCGAAGCTCGGGTATGTCCTTGTTGGCCATGGTTGTAATCTCACGTCCTTTGATTCTGATGCTGCCCGAATCCGGATTTATTTCTTTGAGTATCAGTTTGATAAAGGTGGATTTGCCTGCGCCGCTTGGACCTACAAGAAACACAAAATCCCCCTGATCTATCTTAACACTTATATTTTCAACACCTACATTGGAATTATATGTCTTGGTAACATTTGAAAATTCGATCATTAAATTTGTCCTTTCAAAAAGCTTCAATTATGCCTCAATTATACTACAAAAAGCCGTCAAATACAAACCATATAACTAATTCCAACAGCATATTGTGTCAATTTCACAATATCAACATATTTAATAGCATTTATTCCCAGTTGCGATAGCTGTTATAAATTGCAGGTTTCCTTACTTCCTGCTTCAAAAGATTCACTGTCTCCCCATACAAAAATGCCATTGTATTCAGGTACATCACTTAAAGATATTTTTCCTGCACATTGTCGCACATATATTACTGTTTATTTATGCAGGAAATTCCCATATACAATCAATGGTTTTTGCACAATAAAGGACACGATTTCTCGTGCCCTGCTGATTTCGGGAAACATCGTGGACCACAGACAGTTCTCATCATCCATTAGGCTTACGGCCGGATTCCCTGCATAAACCCCACTTCTTATGAAATCCGCTCCGCTTCCCCGATTTCAGTAAGGAAAATATCAACCTGACATCGGCTGCCCGATCATACCCTCTTTACATCCGTCAGTTATTCAGAGTCAACCTCATTTCCATCGGGCCTATACCGGTTCACCGGTGCAAACCCCCTGAAACTCCACCTGCTCACAGCTTCGTTTCAGTTTTCTGGTTTCAGTGATCTGCGATGCAGCCCACGATGGGCTACAAAGGCAAAACTGCCTGAGGCAATTTTGCCTTTAGTATTTTACCATACAAAACGAAGTTTGTATATAGTTTTGCAAGCAAAAAGACCCGGAAAATCCAGGTCTTTTTTAGGAATATTTACATAAACCAACTATTTAGTAGTTGCATCATATAAAGCTTCTGCATTGTCCCATTCGGCAATGATTTCAGGTATTACCTTGTACAGGTCACCTACGATACCAAAGTCAGCCACTTCAAAGATTGGTGCATCAGGATCCTTGTTGATTGCAACGATCATATCTGATGTCTGCATACCTGCAAGGTGCTGAATAGCTCCTGAAATACCGCAGGCGAAGTAGATTTTAGGTTTTACTGTTGTACCTGTCTGGCCAACCTGATGTGAATGATCAATCCAGCCTGCGTCTACTGCTGCTCTTGATGAACCTACAACGCCTCCAACCTTGTCAGCGAATTTCTTGATAAGTTCAAATCCTGAAGCATCGCCAAGTCCTCTTCCGCCTGAGCAGATGATGTCAGCGTCTGTAAGTGATACCATTTCTTTTGCTGATTTAACGATATCAGCAATCTGAATGTGGATATCCTCTGCCTTAACCTTAGGGTCAGCTACTACGATTTCGCCCTTTGCTCCTGCAACTCTTTCTCTTTTTTGCATTACGCCGGGTCTTACTGTTGACATCTGAGGTCTTGTTCTAGGGCAGATGATTGTAGCCATAAGGTTACCGCCAAATGCAGGTCTTGTCTGCTTGATACCTGTTGAAGGGTCGTTAGGATCCAATGTGCTTGTATCAAGAGTAGTGTTCTTGTTTGCGTATTCTATGTAGCTTGAAACCTTAACGTCAAGTCTTGTGCAGTCTGCTGTAAGACCTGTGTTGCATCTTGCTGCGATTCTTGGAGCAAGGTCTCTTCCGATGTGAGTTGCACCGTAAAGAACGATTTCAGGCTTGTATTCGCCGATTACTGTTTCTAATGCCTTGGTGTAACCGTCTGTAGTGTAGTTTTTAAGAAGCGGGTCTGCTACAAGGTAAACCTTCTCTGCGCCGTATTCGAAGCATTCTGCTGCCAGAGGTTCGATATCAGGCTTGTCACCTAAGAGAACTGCACAGATTTCTGTTTCTGCGCTGATTTCTTTTGCAAGTCTGTAGCCTTCGCCTATAAGCTCAAGAGCAACATTCATAAGCTTGCCCTGTCTCTGCTCTGCGAATACCCATACTCCCTTGTAGTCGTCAAGGTCAGCGGCAACCGAAACTTTCTTTTCTTCTATTGCACCGAACTTACAAGCTGTAAGACACTGGTTGCAGAAAGTACATTTAGCGTTGATCTTAGCTACTTTTCCTAATTTATTTCCACTGTATGGTTCAAATTCAAATGCGTCCTGAGGACATGCCTTGAAGCACTGACCGCAGCCGATACATTTTTCTTTAATAATATTAATAGCCATTTTCTTTCCCTCCTAATTAGATTGAATGTTTAGCCTTAAGGTTGATAAGCAGGTTCTTTGCCTGTTCTTTTTCAGTATCTCCTTCGATTTTAACGCCCGGCTGTTTAGGTGCAGGTGTAAATGATCTGAATACGTTTGTAGGTGATGCTTCAAGACCAACCTTTGTAAGGTCAACTTCTATATCCTTTGCATTCCATGTAGTCATCTTCTTCTCGCCGAAGATACCCTTCATAGTCATGTATCTAGGAGTGTTGAGTTCTTTGATTGTTGTAAGAAGACAAGGAGTCTGAATCTTGATAAGTTCGTATCCGTCCTCTAACTGTCTTTTAACTGTGATGTCTTTGAGGTTGTCAGCGATTTCAAATTCCTCTACATATGAAACCTGAGGGATTCCGAGTTTTTCGGCAAGCTGAGGTCCAACCTGTGCAGTATCTCCGTCGATTGCCTGTCTTCCTGTGAAGATAAGGTCGAAATCTCCGTTTTCTTTGACCCATTTTTTTACTGCGGCTTCAAGAGTGTTTGAAGTAGCCCATGTGTCTGATCCGCCTACTGCTCTGTCTGAAATAAGGAAACCTTCGTCTGCACCTTTTGCGATACATTCGAATAACAGGTCGTTTGCCTGCGGAGGTCCCATTGTGATTACTGAAACTGTTACGTCATCAAATTTATCTTTGATTTTCAAAGCTTCTTCTAAAGCGTTAGCATCGTCGTTGTTCAGAATGCTTGGAACGCCATCTCTGATTAAAGTTCCTGTCTTAGGGTTGATTTTGATAACATTTGTATCAGGAACCTGTTTTGCACATACTAAGATTTTAAATGCCATTTGTATTTCCTCCTTCTTCCCTATTTGAATATCTGACCTGCGATAACGATCTTCTGAACTTCTGAAGTACCTTCGTAGATTTCAGTGATCTTAGCGTCTCTCATCATTCTCTCTACCGGATAGTCCTTGGTGTATCCGTAACCGCCGTGAAGCTGTACAGCCTTAGTGGTTACATACATTGCTGTTTCTGCTGCAAACAGCTTGGCCATTGCAGAGTACATACCGTATTTGAGATGTTTGTCTTTCATGTCGGCAGCCTGATATATTAACAGTCTTGCAGCTTCTATCTGAGTTCTCATGTTAGCCATTTCGAACTGAAGAGCTTCCATCTGTGATAATTTCTTACCGAACTGTTTTCTTGCTTTCATGTATTCAACTGTTACGTCGAAAGCACCCTGAGCTATACCCAATGCCTGTGAAGCGATACCGATACGTCCGCCGTCAAGTGTTGACATAGCTACTTTGAATCCGTCTCCTACGTTTCCTAAAATTCTGTCCTTAGGGATTACGCAGTTCTGGAAAATAAGCTCTGTTGTTGATGATGCGCAGATGCCCATCTTGTCTTCTGTCTTACCGATTGAGAATCCTTCATCGCCTTTTTCGATGATGAATGCGCTGATGCCGCCTCTTGTGCCTTTTTTCTTGTCTGTCATTGCCATTACAACGAATGTGTCTGCATATCCGCCGTTTGTAATGAATACTTTGGCTCCGTTGATAACCCACTTGTCATCTACAAGCTCGGCTCTTGTCTGCTGTCCGCCTGCATCTGTACCTGCGTTAGGCTCTGTAAGACCGAATGCTCCGAGTTTTCTGCCTGATAAAAGGTCAGGCAAGTATGTTTTTTTCTGATCCTCTGTGCCCCATGCAAAGATAGGCCAGCAGCACAGTGATGTGTGAGCTGAACAGATAACGGCTGTTGATGCGCATACTCTTGCCAGTTCTTCTACTGTGATAGCGTACGAGATGTGGTCTCCGCCTGCACCTTCATACTCTGTAGGGAAAGGAATTCCCAGCAGGCCGTACTTAGCCATTTTTTCTACTGTTTCAGTAGGAAATCTGTGTTCCTGGTCGATTTCGGCTGCTAAAGGTTCAACTTCAGTCTCAGCGAATTCTCTAACCATTTTTCTTACGAATTCTTGTTCCTTCGTTAGTTGAAAGTTCATGTAAATGCCTCCTTAATTATTAACGATCCTTTGAGTTAAAAACACAGGACCGCAGTTTACGTTAATATAATCCTTGTTACAGAATTAACACACTGTTATTAGTAAACCATTTTTGTACACAATATGCAACCCTTTTTGTATTAAAAACAAATTAATATATAAAATATATACAGGTAGTACGAATTGTAACCGGTTTCATTGTTTCCCGCGCTTTTATGGTCGCAGTCCCAAGTAAATAAGGAATGCACATTTTTGACGTACATTCCTTATTTTTGTAACTTATCATGTCGTGTTTATCGAAAAAACTGATAAAATCATAACAATAAACGCCTTGTGTTAATAATATCTCACCGTTATTCTCTTGCCCATTTTTTCGAGGTTTTCCGACAGGGTTTCCACCAGTTTGAATTTGAGGGTGCTGTCTATGAGGCCTTCGTGCGCCTCGTTTACTGCCTGACCCACAAAGAAATTTATATCGGTTGCGGCTTCAAACAGAAACTCGGCAAGCTGCGAGGCTCCGTCTTTTTTGAGAAATTTCTTCGGTACATCGCTGTGAATATCCAGATACACCTCTGAAAGTTCTATGAGTCTGCGAAGGGTTACGATTCCCTCCGTAACAAGATCGATGCCCCTGATATAGCCTATAGGCGGTATTTCACTGTCATAATAGTCAAGATCCGCTTTTACCTCCTGCCCCATGAACTCCGCAACTATCTGCGAGGTGGTGCCTCCGCATACTATTCTGATGCCCTCCTCTTCAAGAAAGTCGGATACATATTTGTCGCAGTATTCTTTTTGGGACGGCGGACCTATGAGCATATTGACCTGCTGCTCCTGCCTTATTCTGACGGCTGCAACCGTAGTGTCATCCCCCGGCTCTCCCTGATAAAGCCCGAAGCTGGCGTCTGCAAGCACCGCAGCTATGCACCTTGCGGACATATCAGGCTGTATGTTTGTATGCATATAGTCTATAATGTCGTCCCTGCACCAGCCGAAGTTAAGCAGCTTGCCTATTCCCGCATGAGGCACACCGTCGGACATGACAATTATGACATCCTGATCCTCAAGCTCAAGCTCCGACTTGTATATTTTTTTGCCGCAGACGACAAGCTCTTCTCTCTCTAAAACCCATGGGTAGCCGTTTCTGAAAAACAGGCATTCGGGGCTGTCAAATTCAAACATGAATCCTTTGCCGTCATTATTGAGATGTATTACAGAAAATGTGGAATATGCCACGCCTCTGACTTTGCATACGGGCAAAGTTTCCATTATTGTCTCTACGCAGTCGTCAAGCGGTATGTTTTCGGACACCATAGTGCTGAGTATGGTGGAGGTAAGGGTCGCAAGTATGTTGGCTTTAACTCCGCTTCCCATGCCGTCGGCAAGAACCAGCGTGGTGTACCCGTTTTTTCTGGCTACGGAAACCATATCTCCGCACAGTTCCTCGCCTTTTTTGTTAAATGAAGTATATCCGTATTCAAGAAACAAACTCATTACTGATCGTCCTCCTCGTCAATCAGAAGAATATCCTTGAGCTTCATAAGAGCTATTTTGCTTTCTGCGGTGGTTTCACCAAGAAGCGATGCTATCTCCTGCGCTGTTCTCATCTGTTTTTTGATAACGGCATCTGCTGCCGCAATGGTTTCATCTGTCAGCTTGTCAAGCTTCTCGTTGTAGTGAACCTCCTCTGTGATATCCTTCATTGTTGCAAATATCATATTGTGATCCTTCATATGATTTAATGAAAACTCAACATATGCGCCTGTTGCCGGTATCAGAAGCTCCTCCAGCTTAAGGTTTCTTTTTTCGGCCAGCGCCTCTATGATATCAGGGTCGCTGCCTGTAAGGTCAATGATGGAGTCGGCATTCTGCTCAGACTGATCTATACCCAGAAGTTGGCTGGCCTTGTCGTTGATATCCACAACCTTGAAGCTGCTGTCTATAACCACTATGCCGTTAGGACTGTTTTCGATTATCTCTCCCGACAGATTTTCTGCTCTTTCTCTCATATACGGCAGGCACATCTCAACTTCGGCATAGCCGTTGGCAACAGCCCATGCTTTTTCTCTGCAGCTCGAATATCCGCAGGCACCGCAGTCAAGTTCATCCTCCGGACTGTACTTGTCGGTTTCTTCAAGTATTTTTCTGATTTCCTCCTCGGAAGGCTGTCTGTCATCTGTGTTTATCCTGCTGTGTTCGCAAGAGACAGATATATTCCGTTCTTTTGCAGGAAGCAGCTCTCCCTGTCTGTTTTCGGCCGCATACCTGCGAACTTTTGCGCCTGATATTATCGAGCTGTTCTCCCTGTTTAGAGTGCACGGGCCGTTGACACACGCTCCATAACAGGTGTTAAGCTCTGCAAAAACGCCTTCAAGCCTGTCTATTTCCTCAAGCACCTCTCTGCACCTTGAGGCACCGTCAACCGCTATGTATTCATAGTCTGCCGGCGGGTTTTTGATGGCTTTGATTACTCCTGTGCTTATCGGGAACACTCTTGCTCTGTTCCAGTATTCATTATCCGTCTCCCCTGTATCCTCAGGCTGTATGTCGAGCTCTTCAAACAGCTCTGCAAGCTCCTCAAAGGTAAGCACTCCGTCAAACAGTCCCGAATCTCTGCATTCTTTTTTCTTGGCAATGCACGGGCCTATAAAAACTATGCTGCATTCAGGGTGTTCCTCCTTGAGAAGTCCGGCATGAACGACTGCCGGAGATTCGACCGGCGCAAGATATTTGAGCGCATCCTGATAGTAAAGAGAGACGGCTCTGTTCACCGCAGGACAGCATGAGGTTATAAAGTTGCGGTATTTCCCCTCTTCAAGAAGCCTTTGGTATTCGTCAGCCACAACTCCGGCTCCTCTTGCTGTTTCCTCCGCATCATAAAAGCCTGCCTGTCTGAGCATATTTCTCATTGCCGAAAATCCCGGCACATTAAAATTGGATATAAACGAGGGGGCAACGCTGGCTATAACTTTTCTGGTTCTGACCAGAGCCTTCACCTCGCTGAGCTCGCTGTGAACCTCTTTGGCATTCTGCGGACAGACAAGTGTGCATTTGCCGCAGAGTATGCATCTTGTTTCGATTATTCTGGCCTGATTGTTAACTATTCTGATTGCCTTGACAGGACATTCCTTCAGGCATTTGTAGCAGTTTTTGCATCTGGCGCTCTTAAAGTCAAGATATACTGTCATCATTAAACCTCATATATTCTTTGCAATAATTTTTCGTCGCTTTCCAGGCGTTGAATTACTTATCCTGTATTTTCTCTGCATATATGATACCATAGGTATTCAACCGAATCTATCGTTTTTGGCTGATTGGCAGCCAGAAAATAAGCCCGCAGTTACTGTTATGTCAGCACTGCGGGCTAATATACATCAGTCAAAATCCATAATCTGAAGTCCGTTCAGTTTGCACAGGGTGTTAACCACTGCAAATATTATCACCGCACCAAGGTTGGCGGTGGTATTGTCCTGATCAAATCTCGGCGATATTTCACATATATCAAACCCTCTTATCTTCTTGGTTCTGAGTATATGCTTGATGACCGGCATTACAACCTCAGGGTCAAGACCGAAGGACTGCGTTGCGCTTACTCCCGGGGCAAAGGCTGAGGAGAACACATCTGTGCATATGGTGATATATGCATTGCTGCATTTGTAAAGAAAAGAATCTATTTTTTCTATCAGTGACGCATATGAGGCTGTTGTGATATCCTTTGCAAGCACATAATCCACACCCAGCTCCTCCGCCGTCCTGAAAAGGCTTACGGTATTGCTGTGCTGCTGTATGCCCAGAGGCATATAATTGTACGGGATTTTTCTTCTGCTGCAGATATCGGCAACCTGCCTGAACATAGAGCCTGAAGATGAGCCGTTGTCATACGGTCTCAAATCAAAATGCGCATCAAAATTGATTATTCCCATATCGGCTCCTTCGCCGCAGTGCGCCATCTGTCCTGTGAAATGTCCGAAGGTTGTTTCATGACCTCCGCCCAGCACTATCGGAAACAGATTAAGGTCAAGTATCCTGCCTACCGCCTCTGCCAGCAGTTTCTGACCCTGTTCCATGGGGATCTCATCACACATGATATTTCCCGCATCATAAAGCTTAACCTCCTGTGAAAAACAGCAGGGCAGGTTTGACATCTGCCTCCTTATAAAGTCAGGGGCAAGAGCCGTGCCTGTGCGGCCCTTGTTTCTTTTAACACCCTGTTCGCTGCAAAACCCTATAAAGGCAAAGCCCAGCGGTCCTTCAAATTTTTTGTCGTATTCATTGAGATCGATTGCCTCAACCCACTGATGCCATCTGAAAGTATCGTAGTCCTCCGTACTGTCTACTCTGCCCTTCCAGTATTCCATTGCATTTACATAATTATTGAGCATTTTTTTACCGCCTTGAATTTATTACTGTGCAACAAGTCCGTCAAATATTTCAGCTATATTTTCCGGAGTCACATTGCATATGATTTCATCATCAGCTTTTATTGTAACACCTTCTGCGCATTTTCCAAGACAGAATCCTGCTTTAAGCTCAACTTTTTTGTCAAGATTCTTCTCCGCAACAAGCTGCTGCAGTGTTTCTATCACCTTTTGCGAACCTTTGAGATGGCAGGCGCTTCCCACACATATTGTTATTACCATTA
This sequence comes from bacterium, assembly GCA_963609975.1. Lineage (GTDB taxonomy): Bacteria > Bacillota > Clostridia > Peptostreptococcales > Anaerovoracaceae > UMGS973. The sequence goes on from CAVDMD010000035.1 coordinate 15,303, forward strand.
CCTGTAACACTCCTTTTTGAATCTATTGAAAATATCTTCAGAATTCTCAAAGGAACTATTTGTAATGCAGCAGATGATGCGCCTTCTCTCCTGCAAGAAGTTCACCGTATATGCTGTCTGTCACAGGGTTTTCTGCTGAAAGCTTAACGCTTGACATACGATCCGCCTCATACATTCCCTGTGATCTTTCCTGTTTGGCTCCGCCGAGTGCATAAGGCTGTCCGGCTCCCGCTATGCAGCCGCCCTCGCAGGCCATAACCTCTACGAAATCATAGTGAATTTCACCGGCTTCAAGCTTCTTTATGAGGTTTTCGGCGTTTTTGAGTCCGCTTACGATGGCGATTCTAAGCTCTGCATCCCTGTATGGTATTACAACCTCTTTGAGTCCGTCAAAGCCTCTGACTCCTGTAAATGAAATATCCGCAAGGTGTTCCTTGGCGTCTTCGCCCATGATATACCGGATTACAGCTTCCGTAACTCCTCCCGTAACTCCGAAAATAACTCCGGCGCCGCTGGCTATACCCATAGGCATATCAACCGCTTCAGGAAGAACTTTTTCAAAATCTATTCCGGATTCTCTTATCATCTTTGCAAGCTCTACTGTTGTAATTGAATAATCAACCGACTGCTGACCGTCAACCTTGAGGTCATCTCTTTTTATCTCATATTTCTTGGCTGTGCAAGGCATTATTGCAACAACCTTGGTCTTTTTGGGCTTTCTGCCGGTTTCGCCTAATCTTGCTTTTTCTTTTAATACCGCACCCAGCATTTCCATAGGCGATTTGCAGCTTGAAATCTGGTCTTTGAGTTCAGGATGTTTGATTTCCGCATATCTGAACCACGCCGGACAGCATGAGGTAAACAGCGGCAGTCTGTCGCCGTTTTTGATTTTGTTTATGAGCTCCTTGCCCTCCTCAATTACCGTAAGGTCGGCGCCTGTTGCCGTATCATAAACTCTGTCAAAGCCCATACGTTTAAGCACGCTTACTGTTTTGCCCATTACGTTTGTGCCAAGAGGAAGTCCGAATTCGTCACCTAAAGCCACTCTTACCGCCGGCGCAATCTGAGCCTCCACAATTACATCCTTGTCATTGAGGTCCTCCCAGAGTTCTTCTGTATCGAGCTTGATTGTGATAGCGCCTGTCGGACATACTGCTCTGCACTGTCCGCAGTTCACGCAGTTTGTCTCTGCAAGAGGCATGTCAAAGGCTGTTGTAACCGCCATTCTGGAGCCTCTGTATGCAAAATCTATAGCGCCTACATTCTGTATTTCAGAGCACATGCGCACGCAGTCTCCGCACAGTATGCACTTGTTGGGGTTTCTCATTATCGCAGGTGACGATAAATCTTTGCTGTCCCATATGCTGTACGGTTCAAATCTTACTTCTTTTAAGCCGAACTTGCAGGCAAGATCCTGCAGATCGCAGTTAAAATTGATTTCGCAGGTTGTGCAGTCTCTGCAGTGATCGGCAAGCATAAGCTCCAATATCATCCTGCGGTATTTGCGAAGTCTTGGTGTATTTGTCTTTATTTCCATTCCCGAACGCGGCGGTGTTGAGCATGATGCCATTATCTCACCGTGCTTGCCCTCTACAACACACATTCTGCACGCGCCAAAGGTCGAAAGCTCTGAATAGTAGCAGAGCGTAGGAAGCTCTATTCCTGCTTTTCTTACAAGGCTGAGTATGTTTTTTTCGCCTTCGATTGCAACAGGCAGGCCGTCAATTATCATATATTTTTTTCCATTCATCGTATTCATATAATCAGTCCTCCTTAATTGCATTGAATTTGCAGGCGCTTATGCATGCTCCGCATTTGATACACTTGTTCTGATTTATTTCAAACGGTTCCTTTACCTTGCCCTCTATCGCACTTACCGGGCAGGATCTTGCACACAGGCTGCAGCCTTTGCACATAGCTTTGTCAATTACAATCTGTTTGAGAGCCTGACAGGTTTTAGTTCTGCATTTTTTGTCAACTATATGCTCTATATATTCATCTCTGAAATATTTGAGTGTCGAAACCACCGGATTTGCCGCGGTTTTTCCGAGTCCGCACAGCGCTGTTGATGTGATCGTGTCGGCCAGCTCCTCAAGCATATCGAGATCTGAAAGCTCACCCTTGCCTGCAACTATTTTTTCGAGGATTTCAAGCATACGTCTTGTACCCTCTCTGCAAGGCACGCATTTGCCGCAGGATTCATTCTGAGTGAAATTCATAAAGAATCTTGCAACCTCAACCATACAGGTATCCTCATCCATTACAACAAGTCCGCCTGAGCCTATCATGGCTCCCGCTTTTTTGAGGCTGTCAAAGTCTAAAGGCAGGTTGAGATGCTCCTCCGTAAGACAGGCTCCCGAAGGTCCTCCTATCTGTACCGCCTTGAAGCCCTTGCCGCCTCTGATGCCTCCGCCTATGTCAAATATGATTTTGTGAAGCGGAGTTCCCATCGGTATCTCTATAAGGCCGGTGTTCACTATGTTACCTGTAAGCGCAAACGCTTTGGTTCCCGGACTTTTTTCGGTACCTATGCTGCAGTACCATTCTGCGCCCTTTTCGATTATGATAGGCACATTTGCAAAAGTCTCGACATTGTTTAACAGAGTAGGCATACCAAACAGCCCCTGCTCAACAGTTCTTGGCGGTTTGACTCTAGGCATACCTCTGTCGCCTTCGATTGATGTTGTAAGGGCACTTCCCTCACCGCATACAAAAGCTCCGGCGCCTTTGACTATCTCTATATCAAAATTAAAGCCTGTCCCGAATATGTCCTGACCGAGCACGCCGTATTTTCTGGCGTCTCTGATAGCCCTGTCAAGTCTCTGAACTGCCAGAGGATATTCTGCTCTTACATATATGTATCCCTTCTCTGCTCCTGCAGTATGACCTGCTATTATCATACCTTCGAGCATCTTGTGAGGATCGCCCTCCATAATGCTTCTGTCCATAAATGCGCCGGGGTCACCCTCGTCACCGTTGCAGACAACATATTTGACAGGTGATTTCTGCTGCTTTACCTGCACCCACTTGCGGCCTGCAGGGAAACCCGCGCCGCCTCTGCCTCTCAGGCTTGATTCAGTTATGATTTTTATGACATCATCCTCTGTAATGTCAAACAGACATTTTTCAAGTGAGGAATATCCGCCGTATGCTATGTATTCTTCGATGGACTCCGCATCTATCTGACCGCAGTCCTCAAGCACAATTCTTGTCTGGTTGCTGTAAAACGGTATTTTTTCCTGAACAGGATAGCTGACGCCGTCTTTTTTGTATATGAGACGGTCAATGATTTCATCTCCTATTATGGATTTTTCGAGTATTTCCTCGCAATCCTCCACGCCGACTTTGAGGTAAAGAAGCTTTGCCGGCTCTATTCTCAGCAGCGGTCCCATTTCGCAAAAACCATGGCATCCGCTTTTTTTCATGCTGAGACATTCGCCCTCAACTTCTTCATAAAGTTTCACCTGACAGACTATGCCTTTTTCCTCTATGAGGTATTTGAGTCTGTCGTATATCTCAAGGGAGCCGCCCGCAACGCAACCTGTTCCCCCGCACACATAGATCTTTTTTGTCTGCTTTTCTATCTGATAGAGAAAGTTCTCTCTTAATTTCTGCAGCTCTGCTCTGTTTCCTATCTTCATTACTGCCTCCTTATTTTAGTTCCTGTAAAAGTTCAATGGCTTTTTCCGGTGTCATTGCCGGATAAACCTTGTCATTAACGGTTAAAACAGGAGCCAGTCCGCACGCTCCGAGACAGGATACGGTTTCGACCGTAAACTGCAGATCCTCTGTTGTTTTCTGTCCGTCTGCCAGATTGAGTTCTTTTTTGAGTGCACTTAAAATCGGAATGGATTTTCTGACATGACAGGCTGTACCATCACAGATTTTGATTACATATTTTCCTTTTGGTGTAAGAGAAAAGTTCTCATAGAATGTTGCAATGCTGAAAAGCTTTGCAAGGCTTACATCAAGCTTCTCCGCAAGATAATCAAAGGCTTCTCTGGGAATATATCTGTATTCCTCCTGAACATCCTGCAGAATAGCCACTATCGGTTTATTGTCTTTGTGATTTTCAACAATAGCATCAATTTTCCGATACAGTTCGTTGTTTGTCATAAAATCCTCCATTTTA
>CAVDMD010000036.1:0-8304 GCA_963609975.1 bacterium
CCTATATGCATCTCATAAAGACCTGCAAGCCTGTTCCAGAATTTTTTATCTATCACTCCGTCAGGCTCCATCGTGAAAATCTGCTGCAGTTTTCTGACCATAGCCGCTGTCATGGCGTCGTTTACGCCTGTAATCTCAATCGTTCCCAGATTGCCGAACCATTTTGACAAAAGCAGCATTATCGACTGTATCGGATACAGATAATCGTTTGCTTCTCCCGGAAGTATCCGAGTCCCCGGATAAAAAAACACTCTCATCTGTCTTGGCAGCATATCACGCTCTACTATCTCGCCGTATACAGCAAGTATTCTGTCCCATGTATCGTTATCTATATTTCCTGTCTGAGGCATTGAAAATTTCTTCTGAAACGCCGTAACGCTCTGCTTTGTCTGATTTCCGAATATGCCGTCGGGAATCACCAGAGGTATTTCCTCGTACTCATACGCTATCCTTCTCAGATAGCTCTGGACATTCCTTATAGGCTGCCCTACAAAAAGGCTGTCAGGCATCATTATCCTCTCACCTCCGCATCCGTATCTCCGAGGCTCAGTGTTTTGCCGGGAAACTGCACCGGCCTTGAGCTTCCTGTGGATATAACGTTTTTGTATGTGTTGATTATTGAATTCCAGTCCGCCCTGCCGACCCTGCCGCTTGCATCAAGCCTGAATATTCTCTGATATTCCTTCACTGCGTTTTCAGTCTGCCCTCCGAAATATCCGGTAATATTAAGCGGTGTAATCTCCGGGTACTGCTCTGATATTGCAGTCAGATATTCCTGAAGCTCCGTGACCTGATCTCCCGATGAGCCAAGCGCAAGCACTGTGCCGCCAAAAGGCATCACATCTATGGCAAACATTTCATTGTCTATAAATACGGCATCGGCTATGCCTCTGAACGCATTGTAGAGCATATTCCATGTGTCCTCATCGACCTTTCCGGTCTGGGGAAGCCTGAAGGTTTTCTGAAATTCTTTTACCGAGTTTGCGGTTTCGCTGCCGTAGTAGCCTGTAATCTCTGTTACGGGTACGGTGTTATAGAATGTGCCCACAACGGACAGGAAATACTGCAGGGTTTCAATATTCTGATCCGGGCTCCGGTCATCTGCAAGCGTGTTCACTTTAGACTGCTGCGGATATTCCAGAGAATAAAGCAGGAATCTGTTGCCCTCAGCATTAAGCTCTGACAGTCTTGCAACCCCCACATAAATCATCACAAGTTTGTACCATGTCGCTTTGCCTACAATTCCGTCCACCTGCAGGCTGAATATCCCCTGAAACGTTTTTACCGCCGATTCCGTTGTTTCATCAAACACGCCGCTTACAGGATTTATCTTGCCTATCAGCGGGTAGTTCTGTGATATTCTGTTAAGCTCTATCTGTATTATCCTCACATTGTCTCCTGAGGCTCCAAGCCTCAGAGGGCTTCCCGGATAGGATTCCGTAACGCTCTGCACAGGCGCGCTGTCATCAAGGACTATATCGTTTCCGTAATAGTAGCTCAGAATATCAAAAGGAACATAGCCCTGCTCCGCCAGTCCCTGACTTCCCCACTGTGAAAGTCCCTCGCAGGTGGTTGTCGTGCCGTTGCAGTATTTGGCAGCCAGAGGCTCTATGTTTTCCTCTCTCCTTATATACACATTAAATATCTCACTCACTATCCTGTCTATATTGTCAAATATATTCCTGCCGTTTACAAAGCTCTGGTCAATCGCCGTTGAAGATGTTATGTCAAAGTTATATCCTCTGCTCCTGTAGTATTCCAGAAACACGCGGTTGAGCGCATATGAAATCTGGGCATATATATTGGCTCTTATGGCCGACTCGTTCCACGAGGGATAGATTTCAGACGAAGCCACGTTTTTGATGTAGTCTGCAAACGGCACCGTCACATTCTCCGCACCCGATGCGGGAGCGCCAAGATGCACGGTTATTTTTTCGGGTATATATGGTGTTCTTACAGCCAAGTTCTCACCTCCCTACAAATCCTGCGGCGCCACATCATACGTTATAACGCGGTACTGCTCCTCAAAGCCTGCGTGCTCTGCAACAGGTATCATTTCAACCTGCTGAAGGCTTTCTATGCCTGCAAACACCTGTACGTTTCTGATGAGCACGCTGTAGTAAAGGGGCATATCCACCTGCACGTTTATCACCGCAAAAGGTTTGGGATTCCCCGGCGTTTCCGACAAAGATATATCGGGTGTGTCAAGGCTTATGGGCACGGTTTTTCCGTTGATATCGGTTTCAAGAAACGATATGAGCTGCGGAATCTGCGTGTCTGCCTCTGTGACCGTTACCGAGGCGCCCTCTATCGGCACAGTCATATTCGCAGCGGAAATCTGCGCTGCAAAGGTCCCTTTTCCTGCCATACAAAAAACCTCCGAAAATAGTATATTTAATATATATTATCTTTCGAAGGTCTGTATTCGTCATATATTCTGTTTGTATCTTCCGACTATTATGCTGGAGTTCTGCCCTCCAAAGCCGAATGCGTTGGACATTGCATAATCAATGTCCCTGTGAAGCGGACTCTCGCCTGCAAAGCATATGTCATCTGACATAGGATCTTTGAGGTTCAGTGTCGGAGGTATGATGCCTGTTTCGATAGCCCTGACACAGGTTATAACCTCGGTGATGCCGCCTGCTCCCATCATATGGCCCGTAGCGCCTTTGGTCGAGCCTACGACAGCACTTTTGCCGAACAGCTCTTTTACCGATAAAACCTCTGCTTCATCGCCTTTGACGGTTGCTGTGCCGTGAGCATTGATATACCCTATATCCGATGCCGAAATTCCGGCTGTTTCAATAGCCTGCTTCATACATCTTATCTCACCCTCGCCGTCAGGTCTTGGCGATACCTCGTGGTATGCGTCATTGTTGTTGCCCCAGCCGGCAAGCACCGCAAGTATATCAGCTCCTCTTGCAAGCGCATGGGATTCTGTTTCGATTACAACAGCTCCGCCGCCCTCACCTATTACAAATCCGTCTCTGGATCTGTCAAAAGGTCTGCTGCCTGTTGCCGAAAGCGCCTGCGCGGATATAAGGCTCTGAGCCAGCACCTCGTCTATTGCGCATTCACCGCCTGCAGCTATCATGGCATCGGCCTGCCCCGACAGAATCATCATCGCCGCAAGCGCTATGGCATCTCCGCCCGAAGCGCACGCGGTATTGACAGTCATTGACGGGCCTTTGATGCTGTTTGCCATAGCTATATGGCAGCCGCATATATTGCCCAGTGCCTTTGCAAGAAACCTCGGCGTTACTTTTTTGATTGATGATGTTTCGTATTTTTTCTGAGTTGAGGTTATGGTGCAGAACCCGTCAAGAGCGGTTCCTATTGTAATGCCTGTTCTGAACGGCTCTATTTCAATTCTGCTGGATTTAATGGCTTCATCTGCAGCGGCAAACGCCAGCTGCATAAATCTGTCCATCTCGCCCGCTTTTTTGCGCGGCATAAAATCCGACGGATTAAACTCCCTTGCCTGAGCCGCAATTTTTACTGCCATATGCTCTGTGTTTATTCCTTCGATTTCACCTATGCCGCTTCTGCCGTCCACAAGGTTGTTCCAGTACTGCTCAACACCTGTTCCTATCGGTGTCACAGCTCCCATACCTGTTATTACAAGTCTTTCTTTCATGGTTATTTTTCCTCTTTGATAAGCGCAAATGAAAACTCTGCCTTAACTGCAAGCTTGCCGTTTACAAAGCCCTTGCCCTTTGCAAAATAAAAAGGAGGTTTTTTGTTTGTAATCTCACATTCGGATTCAAATGTGTCTCCCGGAAGTACAGGAGTTTTGAATCTTACTTCTTTGAGTCCTGTAAAGAAAGGAGTCATTCCGTCTTCCATGGCATCGGAAAGCAGCACGCAGCAGGACTGCGCCAGCATTTCGCAGAGTATTACTCCGGGAACTACGGGTTTGCCCGGGAAATGTCCCTGAAGAAACCATTCGTCGCCTCTGACATGGTATTTGCCATGTGATTTGCCATCCTCAACATAGCCTTCCTCCACAAGAAGCATATTGTCTCTGTGAGGCAGTATCTGCATTAATTCTTCTTTGTTCATCTGTTATTCTCCCTTCTTAAAGGCTATGCAGGCGTTGTGTCCGCCAAATCCAAGTGATGTTGACAGAGCAAGCTCAATATCCGCATTCTGTGCCTTCAGCGGTGTATAGTTAAGATCGCATTCAGGATCCGGTTCTTCAAGCCCTATTGTCGGCGGAATTATTCCCTCCTGCAGCGCTTTCACGCATACTACGGCCTCTGCAGCGCCTGCAGCGCCCAGCATATGACCTGTCATTGACTTTGTTGAGCTGATTTTTATTTTTGCAGCGTCCTCTCCGAACACTTTTTTGATGGCCTTGGTCTCCGCCTTGTCGTTTAGCGGTGTTCCTGTGCCGTGCGCATTTATGTATATTTTTTCGGGATCGCACTGTCCGCTTTCGGCATAGGCATCTCTGATTGCCGCAGTCCCGCCTACAGCCTCAGGATCCGGCGCCGTCATATGATATGCGTCACAGGTTGAGCCGTATCCGCAAAGCTCTGCATATATCCTGGCGCCTCTTGCCGTGGCGTGTTCATAGCTTTCGAGCACCAGTGCGCCTGCGCCCTCTCCCATTACAAATCCGGCTCTCCTTGCATCAAACGGCAGTGAAGCGTGACTGATATCGTCGGTTATGTTCAGAGCCTGCATATTGATAAAGCCTGCAAGGCTGGATCTTGTGATTGTAGCCTCGGTACCGCCTGTAATCATAACATCGGCATATCCGTGGCGGATTGCTCTCAGCGCTTCGCCTATGGCATTGGTGCCTGATGCGCACGCACTTACGGCAGGAAGCGCAGGGCCTCTGCAGCCGTATCTGATTGCTATGGTTCCGGCAGCCATATTAGGTATCATCATAGGTATGAAATACGGTGACACATATCTTGGACCTTTGGTTAGAAGCTTCTCAAACACGTCTTCAAATGTGCCTATTCCCCCTATGCCCGAGCCGAAATATACTCCTGCTCTTTCGGGGTCAAAACTGCCCTCGATGCCTGAGTCTGCAACAGCCTGAGCTGCAGCCCCCACTGCATACTGAACATTGAGGTCGCTTCTTCTTGATTCCGGTTTTGACATATAGTCAAGCACATCAAAGCCTTTGACCTCCGCCCCTATATGCACTGCATATTCAGATGTGTCAAACTTGGTGATCTGTCCTATTCCGTTGGTGCCTGCCTTGAGACTGTTCCAGAAAGTATCAATGTCACTTCCCAGAGGACTTACTATACCAAGTCCTGTAACTACTACTCTTCTATTCATTGTTCTACTCCTACATGGCTATTCCGCCGTCGATTTTGATTACTTCGCCGGTAATGTAATCCGAAAGCGGCGATGACAGGAAGAATATAAGGTTGGCGGCTTCCTCTGCCGTACCCATTCTCTTCATAGGTATCTGCGCAATCAGAGGATTGTCTGCAAGGTTTGCCGTCATATCGGTTGCGATAAATCCCGGTGCGATGGCATTGCAGCATATGCCTCTTGAGGCAAGCTCCTTGGCTGTTGATTTGGTCAGACCTATAACTCCTGCTTTTGATGCGCTGTAGTTTGCCTGTCCCGCATTGCCCATAATTCCGGAAACAGAGGATACGTTTACTATTTTGCCGCTTCTCTGTTTGATGAAATAAGGCATACAGTGTTTTATCATATTGAATGTGCCTTTGAGGTTTACACCTATTACGGCATCGAAATTTTCTTCTTTCATCATTGCAATAAGTCCGTCTCTTGTAATGCCTGCGCAGTTGACAAGAATATCAACTCTTGCAAATTCCCTGATTATTTCGGAAACAACTTCTTTGATTCCCGCAAAATCGGCAACGTCTGCTCTGTAGGCAATCGCCTGTCTGCCCATTGCCTGTATTTCTTCGCATACGGCTTTTGCATCTTCTTCGCTTCCCATATGTATGATTGCGATATCTGCGCCTTCTGACGCCAGCTTGAGTGCCGCCGCTTTGCCTATTCCCTGACTGCCTCCTGTAATTAAGGCTTTTTTATCTTTCAAAATCATTTCTGTCCTCCTGCTATCCTGACTGCAAGCTCAAGAGTTTCTTCATTTTCGACATTAAGCATGGTTATGTTTTTGGAAATTCTTGTTATCATCTTGGTAAGCCTGCTTCCCGGACCCACTTCTATGAATGTGTCCACGCCGTCTGCCATCATATTTTCTATTGATTTCTGCCACAGTATAGGGCTTACTATCTGTCTGAGCATTGTATCCGCATAGCTGCCCTGATATTTCTCACCTGTGCAGTTTGCATATACAGGTATCTCTGCCTCTGCTACGGAAGCGCTCCTGAATATATCTTCCAGCTCTGCGGCTGCGCTCTGCATGAACGGAGAATGAAATCCTCCGGCAACTTCAAGAATACGGACAAGTCCTCCGTTTTCTTTTACGTCTTTGCCAAACTCTGCAAGCTGGTCTTTGAGTCCCGCAACCGATACCTGCCCCTTGCAGTTGAAATTTACGGGATAAACATCGCTGTATTTTGATGCAAGCCGGTTCACCATGTCATCATCAAGCTTCAGAACAGCCATCATACCTGTTTCCTGAAGCTCCGAGGCTCTCTGCATTGCAGCTCCTCTTGCGGCTACAAGTCTGACTCCCTCCTCAGGTGTCAGCGAACCTGCAAATGTAAGCGCCGCAAGCTCTCCGAGGGAGTAGCCTGCCACCGCATCGGCATTGATGCCTCTTTCTTTGAGTGCATATGCGCACGCCAGATCGGTCGCATATACGCAGGGCTGCGTAACATCGGTTTTCATAAGCTCCTCCGCATCAGCCTCAAAACACTGTTTTGAGGTTTCGGGTCTGACACTGTCTATCTTTTTGAAAAGCTCCGCTGCTGCGCTGCTGCATTTTGAAAGGCTTTCGCCCATTCCGGTGTACTGTGCCCCCTGACCTGCAAAAACAAATCCTATTTTACCCATTTGGTTAAATCCTCCAGAATTCTCTCTGTATCAGTCATAAGATCCCTGATTATATCCTCACATGACTCCTCTTTTGTAACAAGACCCGCAATCTGTCCCGAAAGGAAGCAGCCGTTTTTTTCGTCGCCGTCAACTACGGCTTTTCGCAGTGCGCCTGCTGCTTTGTTTTCGAGCTCCTCATCGGAAATATCAGTGTATTCAATCTTCTGATAATCTCTTGAGAACGGGTTTTTGATGCTTCTTACGGGATGACCCAGTCTCCTGCCGGTAACTATTGTTGCCGTATCGTTTGCCTTGAGAACTTTGTTTTTGTAGTTCTCATGCACACAGCATTCATAGGCTGTAAGGAATCTTGTTCCTATCTGAACTCCGCACGCTCCCAGTGCAAGCGCCGCAGCAACACCTCTGCCGTCTGCTATGCCGCCTGCTGCGATTACAGGAATCGATACCGCATCGCACACCTGAGGCACTAAAGTCATAGTTGCAAGCTCTCCTATATGTCCGCCGCTTTCGCCGCCTTCTGCGATTACCGCAGCAGCGCCGCTTCTTTCGGCAAGCTTTGCAAAAGTGACAGACGGAACTACAGGGATAACCTTGATGCCTGCGTCATTCCATTTTTTCATGTATTTTGTAGGGTTGCCCGCGCCTGTTGTAATTACGGCCACACCCTCCTCCACTGCTATATCCGCAATGTCGTCCGCAAAAGGACTCAACAGCATAATATTAAGTCCGAACGGTTTATCTGTAAGCTTTTTGGCTTCTCTTATCTGTGTTCTCACATAGTCACCGTCAGCATTGCCTGCTGCGATGATCCCAAGACCTCCGGCATTTGAAACTGCAGATGCAAGCTTTGCATCTGCAATCCATGCCATACCGCCCTGAAAAATCGGATATTCTATTCCGACAAGATTTTCAAGTATTCCTTTTTTCATTATTTTGCTGCCTTTTCTTCAACAAACTTTACAAGGTCGTCGATTGTATCGAGGTTTCTGTCCAGATCAAGCTGGATTCCGAGACCTTCTTCCAGTTTCATAACCAGTTCCACTGCATCGAGTGAATCGATTCCCAGATCTTCAAACTTTGATTCCTTTTTGATGGTTGAAACTTCGCAATCCAAGTGCTCTGCTACGATTTCTGCAATCTGATCATATAACATTGTTTTTGTACCTTCCTTTTTAATTATTAACCGGCCCTGCCGGTCTTTGGCTGTAACATTAGTTAGATATTCTAACTATTATCGTATGCTATCATTTTATGCGGCAAATGTCAATAGTTACGGCAAAAAAAGAGGAGATGCTCAAATCATCTCCACAAAAACTATAATACTTTTTTCAGAATTTCAAG
>CAVDMD010000036.1:9109-19432 GCA_963609975.1 bacterium
GCGGCTTCATTTGCCTCCGCTCCGGAATTGCCGAAAAACACCTTTGACATTCCTGTTTTTGATGTCAGAAGCTGAGCCGCCCTGACCTGAGGCTCCGTATAAAACAGGTTCGAAATATGCTGCAGTCTGTTAAGCTGCGCAGTCACCGCATTTACCCAGCCCTCGTCACAAAAGCCAAGAGAATTTACTCCTATTCCCGATGTGAAGTCTATATATTCTCTGCCGTCATATGAAGTGCATACAGCGCCTTTTCCCTGTTTTACCGCAAGGTCATATCTGGCATATGTGTTTACTATTTTTTCTTTGTCGGTTTTTTTGATATCAATGCTTTCCATCCCAGTATTTCTCCTCTTCATCACTTAATATCGCCGTACCCGTACCCTTGTTTGTGAATATCTCCAGAAGCAGGCTGTGCGGAATCCTGCCGTCCATTATATGTATTCTTGTAATGCCTCCCCGCAGCGCTTCAATGCAGTTTTGTATCTTAGGGAGCATCCCTCCTGAAATAACGCCGCTTGCTATCAGATCCTCCGCCTCGTGAACAAACAGCTCCGAAAGTACCGAATCCGGATCGTCAGGGTTTTCTCTGACTCCCTCCACATCCGAAAGATAAACAAGCTTTTCGGCATTAAGGCCCATAGCTATTGCAGAAGCCGCCTCATCCGCATTCACATTGTATGTGTTAAATTCATCGTCCATTCCAAGCGGAAATATAACAGGAAGGAAGTCTTTTTCGATAAGATCCTCCACCAGTTTTGTATCGACCTCTGTTATATCACCCACAAAACCTATGTCTTTGCCACCGGGAGTTTTCTTTTTTACCCTGATGAGTCCGCCGTCCTTGCCGCTTATTCCCGCTGCATTGACACCAAGAGACTGCACCTTTGCCACAAGTTCCTTGTTTACTTTGGAAAGTACCATTTCCACAAGCTCCATTGTATCTTCATCCGTCACTCTGAAGCCCTCTATAAATTCGTGCTTCATGCCGACCCTGTCAACCCATCTGTTGATTTCCTTGCCGCCGCCGTGAACTATTACAGGCTTAAACCCTACCAGCTTCAAAAGTACGGCATCTTCAATCACTTTCATTTTGAGCTCATCATCAAGCATCGCACTGCCGCCGTACTTGATAACGATTATTTTACCGCTGAAACGCTGTATATATGGCAGTGCCTCTATCAGTATCTCCGCTTTGTCAAGATATTTCTGTTTTACCATGATCGCCATTCCTCCCTAGCTTCTGTATGAACCGTTTATTTTAACATAATCATATGTCAGGTCACAGCCCCATGCCGAAGCTTTGGCTTCTCCCTGATTCATATTTATATCAATTACAAGCTCCTCCTCGGACAAAATCTCCGTGGCCTTATCTTCGCTGTATTCTGCGGCCTCCGAAGCTCTGCATACGGTTACGGAGCCTTTGGCTGAACTCATTGTCACATCTATATTGTCAACTGCAAAATCGCCCTCCGTATATCCTATTGCACAGAGCGCTCTGCCCCAGTTTGCATCTGCTCCGAACATTGCAGCCTTGAAAAGATCCGATGAAACAACGGATTTGCTTATCTTCTGCGCTGTGTATTCATCAGCTGCGCCTGCAACATTACATTCTATCAGCTTGGTTGCGCCCTCACCGTCTCTTGCCATCTTTTTTGAAAGATATACGGTAACCATTGAAAGTGCCTCACAGAACAGGTCAAAGTCACTGCCCTCACTGTCTATAACAGTGTTTTGCGCCATAGCGTTTGCCATAATTATTACCGTATCGTTTGTCGATGTATCTCCGTCAACGCATATCTGATTAAAACTGGTCCTGATGTCGCGGTCAAGAGCCTTTTGAAGCATTGCAGGAGATATATTCACATCAGAAGTTATAAACGAGAGCATTGTTGCCATATTAGGGTTAATCATGCCGCTTCCCTTGGCAATGCCGCCTATTGTGCATTTTTTGCCGTCAAGAGTGAACTCCACCGCAACGGATTTTGGTATTGTATCAGTAGTCATTATAGCGGCAGCCGCATCATCTGAACCGTCATATGAAAGGCTCTCTGCAAGCACAGGTATACCTTTTTCAAAAGGCTCTATTTTAAGTTTTTCGCCTATGACTCCCGTTGAACATACAGCTATGTCCTCCGGTTTCATACCGAGTGCTTCTGCTGCAAGTCTGCAGGTTTCCCTTGCAGTCTCAACACCGCCCGGTGCGCAGGTGTTGGCGTTGCCGCTGTTGCATATGACAGCTCTGACCTTGCCGTCAGCTATGTGCTGCTTTGTCACCTCTATGGGCGCTCCCTTTACCTTGTTGGTTGTATATACTGCCGCAGCGCTGCACATACAGTCGCTGACTATAAGGCAGAGGTCTTTTTTTGTTTTGTTTTTGCGAAAGCCTGCAACTGTGCCTGCGGCTCTGAAGCCTTTGGCGCTGCATACTCCTCCGTCTGTATATTTAATATCTCTCATCTATATAAGTCCTTTCGTTTCATCTGTTCCAAGCATTATGTTCATATTCTGCACAGCTGCTCCGCTGGCGCCCTTGCCCAGATTATCATAGGTTGCAACTATGAGAAGGTTTTCAGGGGTTCCCTCAACCGATATCTCAAGTCTGTTGCTGCCTGCAAGACGGTCTGAATATATAAACCCGTTGTCGCCTGTGGTGCCTTTAATATTTACCATAGGATTTCCGGCATAGTATTCTCTGTACATATCGGCAAGCTCCTTAACTGAGGATATTTCTTTTTTGAGAAACTCTCCCGAAACAGGCACCGTAACCTCCATACCGCTGAAAAAATGTCCCACAACCGGCATAAATGACGGTCTGGTTTCAAGTCCTGTTGCTTTCATTATTTCCGGCAGGTGCTTGTGCTTCTGGGTTATTGCATACTGTCCCGGGCTTCTTACCTGTCCGCAGCTTTCGTAATCCGCTATCATTTTTTTGCCGCCGCCGCTGTAGCCTGTAAGTGAGAATACAGAAAACGGATAATCCGCATTTATATATCCTGTCTCAAGCAGCGGTCTGATTATAAGGATTGCGCCTGTGGCATGGCAGCCCGGAACTGCAACCCTGTTGCTGTTTTTTATTTTTTCTCTCTGTCCCTTTGAAAGCTCCGGCATGCCGTATACCCAGTCGTCGTTTGTTCTGTGGGCTGTTGAGGTATCAAGTATTCTGCAGTCGGCAGGTGCTGCCGCAGCGATTTCACGCGATGCAGCATCCGGCAGACACAAAAACGACACATCTGCTTTTTTGATCATTGCAAGTCTTTCGTCTAAGTCTTTTCGCTTTGCCTCATCTATTTTAATAACGTTTATATCATTTCTCTTTGCAAAGTATTCGTGGATTTTAAGTCCTGTAGTGCCTTCTGCTCCATCAATAAATATGTTGTACATTTCCGCCCCTTTCTTTTTATTCAGCAATCTGCATATTTATTCAAATACGCAGATTATTATACACCAATTATTCATATATTGCAACAGTATTTCATATATATTCACTCAAATACTCAAAAAAGCTTTTATGTGTTGTGCTGTCACCGGCAGAAGAATTTTCTCACATCTGTATTAGAATATTTCAAGTGATTATCGGAAGAATTGCCATACGCAGATAGAACGGACAGGAAACAGATAATAAAAGTGATTGCATATTAACAGCAAACAGCCATACCGCTAATTAGATTAGCCGGCGTGGCTGCTATTTCTTTTGTGTGCGCATGGTCTGACGCCCGCATATTTCAGTGAAAACGCCCTGAATATTATCGCACCTTGCATATGATATGCGGGCACAGGAAATTTAATTGTTTACATTTTCGCTTTGTTTATGTCGCTCATTATCTTTTCAAATCTAGGTATCGACATCTTAATGACATCAGGCGATATGCAGTACGCAAGTCTGACATAGCCAGGGCCTCCAAATGATGACCCCGGCACAACAACCATCATATGCTCCCTGCATATATTTATAAATTCGGCTTCGTCAACAGGAGTCTTAACCCACAGATAAAACGCTCCGTCAGGCTTGACACATTCGTAGCCTGCCGCCGTAAGTCCGCTATAAAGCATATCTCTGTTTTTGCCGTAAAACTCGATATCCGCCTGCTCGTCAAGGCATTTTGCAACAGCAAGCTGCGCAAGTGACGGCGCATTTACAAAGCCTGAGATTCTGGTTGCAGTAACAATACCGTCAAACAGATCATTGTAATCATCGGCTTCGTCCGGTATCACCACATATCCTATTCTCTCACCAGGAAGTGAAAGTGATTTGCTGAATGAATATCCCACAATTGTATTGTGATAATACTTTGTAAGATAAGGAACCTCTGTATCGCTGTCATATACAAGCTCTCTGTACGGCTCGTCCGCTATCAGATAAATTGAAGTGCCGTATTCCTTCTCTTTTTGCTTAAGAGTCCTGGCTATCGCATTTATGGATTCCTCAGTATAAACAACGCCTGTCGGGTTGTTTGGGGTATTGACTATAACCGCTTTGGTTTTGGGTGACAGAGCTTTTTCGAGAGCCGCGGCATCAGGCTGGAAAGTCGGAGGGTTTGCCGGAATTTCAACAAGAACTCCGTCATAATTTGATGTATAGGCTCTGTATTCTCCAAAGTAAGGAGCAAATACCACAACCTCATCGCCCGGATCAAGCAGTGTTTTTAGTGCGGCATTGATGCCTCCTGCGGCACCTACAGACATAACTATATTATTAACTCCGAAATCCGTACCGAATCTCCTGTTTACCGAATCTGCTATCTTCGCTCTTACGCTCTCATACCCACCGTTATTCATATATCCGTGGACATATACCGGCGATTCCTCGTCAAGCACGCTTATAATAGCGTTTTTGAAGCTCTCAGGCGGCGGCAGATTGGGATTGCCGAGGCTGAAATCACACACATTCTCAGCACCGTATCTGTCAGCCATTATTTTACCTTCTTCAAACAAGGCTCTTATAGCCGAGCCTCCTTCTATCTGTGCTTTCATTTTTTTTGAAATCATAAGCTGTACCCTGCTTCAAAAGCTTTAATATTAAGCTCCTCGAAGCCTTTCTTGACGTTTTTGGTTATAATCTCTTTCCAGTCAATGCCGCTTACGTTCATAGCCCTGACCAGCGCTCCCAAAAGCACGATGTTCATGGCCTTGCCGTTGCCAAGCTCCTCCGCTATATCCGCAGCCTTAACCGTAAGAGTATCGCATTTTGACGACAGCTCCTCTATTATACCCTCAGGATATTTTGCAGCGCCCATAAGGATAGGAACAGACGGTATTTCAAAATCATTTATTACCATTTTGCCGTCAGGCTTGAGATATTCAATCCATCTCAGCGCCTCCATTTTTTCGAAAGCAACAACAACATCGGCCTGTCCCCTGCCTACTATCGGGGAATATACCCTGCTGCCGTATCTCACCTGAGTTGAAACATCTCCGCCTCTCTGGCTCATTCCGTGAATTTCACTCATCTTGACATCATAGCCTGCGCTCATCAGACCCTCTGATAAAATCTTGCTGGCAAGTATGGTACCCTGACCGCCTACGCCCACAAGTATAATACTTCTAACATCACTCATATCCTATACCTCCTTAATTGCATCAAACGGGCATACCTGACTGCATACGCTGCAGCCTGTGCAGCTTGCCTCATCAATAGTTACTGTTTCGCCTGTATAGATTGCAGGGCAGCCTGTTTTGGAGCACATACCGCATTTTTTGCATTTGTCCTGATCAACTTCGCATTTTTTAGGGTCAAGGTCGTATTCAGCTCTGTCCTGCGCCGAGAATTTTTTGAGAACGCAAGGCCACTTTGTAATTATAACGGTAGGCTCTGTCTTGGCTATGGCCTCATCAAGAGCCCTGTCAACCTCATCAAGCCTGAGAGGGTTTACAATATATATATTATTGTCTTTAACTCCTATAGCTCTGCACAGTGCCGGAATATCAACCTCTGTGGTTTCATCACCCATAAGAGTATAGCCTGTGCCCGGATTCTGCTGGTGACCTGTCATGCCTGTAATTCTGTTGTCTAAGATTACCGACACGCTGTCGGATTTGTTGTATACTGCATCTATCAGGCTTGTGATTCCCGAATGGAAAAATGTCGAATCACCCAGACACGCAACAACCTTGGTATCTGCGTGAGCCATTTTGTATGCCTGCGCCGCTCCGTGGCCTGTGCTGATGGAGCCTCCCATGCAGAAAGTGGTATCTATCGCATTGAGAGGAGCTGCAGAGCCCAAAGTATAGCACCCTATATCTCCTGTTATCATTACGTTTTTTTTCTTTGAAAGCGCGTAGAAAAATCCTCTGTGAGGGCAGCCTGCGCAGAGTGTAGGAGGTCTTACAACCGCTGCTGTTTCGGCTTTCATTGTTTCGGCTTTGGTGCCGAAAAAGGCTTCTCTGACAATATCAGGATTAAGCTCGCCGTATTTAGGCACCCTGTTCTTGCCTGTGCAGTCAATGCCTGCTGCTCTGAGGCTGTTTTCGAGGTAAGGATCCATCTCCTCTATAACATATACTGTATCTACTTTAGAGGCAAATTCTCTGACAAGATCCATAGGCATAGGGAATGTCATCCCCAGCTTCAGATATGATGCATCCTCTCCGAAAACCTCTCTGGCATACTGATACGAAACACCGCTTGTAACAATGCCTATCCTGGTGTCATGGTACTCTGCCCTGTTGATATCGCAGTGGTTTGCGTACTCGGTCATAGCTGCAAGTCTGTCCTCCAGATCAGCTCTTCTTACCTTGGCGTTTGCAGGTGTCGAAACGAATTTTCTGATATTCTTCTGATATGGTATGTATGCTGCTTCGTGTCTGTCTGCAAGTTCTACTATACCCTTGCTGTGACAGACTCTTGTTGTCATATGCAAAAGCACCGGTATATCGAATTTCTCTGACAGCTCAAGACCGAGCTTTGTAAATTCCTTGGCCTCCTGGCTGTCTGAAGGATTGAGCATCAGAAGTCTTGCGGCCGCCGCATAGTTTCGGTTGTCCTGCTCGTTTTGTGAGCTGTGCATACCCGGGTCGTCAGCGGATACTATCACCATACCGCCTGTTACTCCTGTATATGCAAATGTGAATATAGGGTCTGCTGCCACGTTAACTCCCACGTGCTTCATGGCCGCAAGAGATCTGACTCCCGCAACGGAAGCGCCTATTGCCGCTTCTACCGCTACTTTCTCATTGGGAGCCCACTCTGAATATATATCTTTTTTGTATTGAGGCATATTCTCAAGTATCTCTGTACTTGGTGTGCCCGGATAAGCCGAAGCAAAAACAAGTCCGCCTTCCCATGCGCCTCTTGCAACGGCTTCGTTTCCTGTCATAATTGCTTTCATCGTAATTCCTCCGTTCCTTGGTATGTAATCAATTATATATCAAAAAAGGCCTCCTGACAAGAAGGCCCGAAACTGCTGTCTCTAAAAGTATCTGAATACGCCCTTGACCTTGCCCAGTATTGTAACATCATTTACAATAATAGGACTCATCGAAGGGTTTTCAGGCTGCAGCCTGATATGATCTCCCTCATTGTAAAAGGTTTTCACTGTAGCTTCGCTTTCGAAGCCGTCAACCATGGCAACAACTATATCTCCGTTCCTGACATCGTGATTCTCCTCGACCAGTATATAGTCGCCGTCAAATATGCCTGCCTCAATCATACTGTCGCCTTTGACAGTGAGCATAAAATTGGTGCCCTTGCCCATAAATCTGGCGGGAAGCGGAAAAGTATCCTCAATATTCTCCTCTGCAAGAATAGGTGTGCCTGCAGCCACCCTGCCTACCATGGGAATATCGACTATGTCGGTTCTCTCGGTATACCGGCTCTTCTCTTTGGGGTCTGCAACAACCATAAGCGCTCTCGGCTTTGAAGGATCCTTGATCAGAAGTCCCTGTCTGACAAGGCTCTCAATGTCCTTGTGGACTGTCGATGTGGATTTGATCTCAAGGTTGTCGCAAATCTCACGCACAGTCGGCGGATAACCCTTGGTGCGGATCTGAGTCTTCATATATTTAAGAATCTTCTGTTCGCGTTCTTTGATATTTGCCATTGTTCACCCTCCTTACTGATGTTAGATATATCTTAACACACAACTTCAGCAAAGTAAACAGATGTTCAGAACTTTTTATTTGTTTACGAGAAGTTTTTTGATGCCCTGCTCAAGTCCCGACAGTGTAAGCGGAAACATCGGGAACACCTCTGCTATCTGTGCCAGAGTTGTACGTCCGTAAACATACTCCCAGTCTCCCTTGGGAACAGGATTCAGCCATATCTGTTTTTTGTATCTTCTCTTGAATTTGTTGAGCCATACTATTCCCGGCTCGTCATTGTAAAGGCCTATTACGGAGTTGCCTCCTTTTCTTGACAGTTCAGACGGCGCCATGCACGCATCTCCTACAAATATAACCTTGTAGTCGCTGTCAAGGTTTCGCAGTACCCAGTTGGTGTCAATCCACTCGTTTCTCTTGCACTTAGGTGTCGTGTAGAGCTGATCGTATATGCAGTTGTGGAAATAGTACACCTTGAGGTCCTTGAAATGATTTGCTTTTCTTATTGCCTGGAACAGCTTGTTGCACAGCCTGCTGTACATAAGCATTGAGCCGTCGGAGTCAATAAGCAGCAGCACCTTCACAGTGTTTTTTCTCGGTCTTTCAAATACCAGCTTGAGTCTGCCCGCATTGTCGGATGTTTCATCAATAGTCGCATCTATATCAAGCTCTGTCTTGGGTGCGTCGATTTTGGATGAATACTGGCGCAGCTTCCTGAATGCCATCTGAAACTGGCGTATATCCAGTATAGTATCATCTCTGAAATCAGAGAAGTGTCTGTCGCCTGCAATCTGAACGGCGTTTTTGTGCCTGCTCTCTCCGCCTGTCCTGATACCTCTTTCGTGGTATCCGCTGTTGCCCATGGTGGATGTGCCGCCTGTACCTATCCAGTAATTGCCGCCGTCATGGCGCTCTTTTTGCTCCTCGATACGCTCGTGGAATATCCGCACAAGCTCGTCAAAATCGCGAAGGAAATCGTCAAGCATGGTCTTGTCATTGATATCCTTGACCTTGACATCCTCGCTGAGCCATTTCCAGAATTCCTCCGGCAGATCCTCCTGCGCAGCCACGTCTTTGAAATATTCTGCAAAGACCATATCAAATTTATCGTATTCGGTTTCGGATTTAATCAGAACACTTCTGCAAAGCTGATAGAATTTCATAAGCGAGCCCTGTGCAAGTCCCTTGTCCAGAGCCTCAATCAGCATCATCCATTCGTTGATGGTAACATCGACACCTCTTGCCCTTAACAGGTAAAAAAAGTCTAAAAACACATTACCACCTCTTTAATGAATAACCTTTCTCTTTGATTTCACGCATTACTTCTATATCTTCGTTTTTCTTGAGAAGCACGCCTACATACGGAATTTCATCTACTATCTTTTTGATGTCAACTCCGCTTATAATCAGAGCCTGTATCCAGTCTAAAAGCTCTGACGTCGACGGTTTTTTCTGAAGCTCGTTCATATCTCTTAATGAATAGAACGCCTCCATCGCCTGCTCAACGAGTTTTTTGTCTATATCGCCGTAATGAGCGTGAACTATCTCTGTCATCTTGTCTCTGTCAGGGAATTCGATATAGTGGAATATGCATCTTCTTAAAAACGCGTCAGGAAGCTCCTTCTCTGCGTTTGATGTGATAATAACTATAGGTCTTGTCTTTGTTTTGATGGTTTCTTTTGTTTCGTTGATATAAAACTCCATCTTGTCAAGCTCCCAGAGCAGGTCGTTAGGAAATTCGAGGTCTGCCTTGTCGATTTCGTCTATCAGAAGCACGCACTGTTTTTCTGATGTAAAAGCCTCTCCGAGTTTGCCTAATCTGATATACTGTCTGATGTCTGCAACATCACCCTCGCCAAACTGGCTGTCATAAAGTCTCTGCACAGTATCATAAAGATACAGACCGTCCTGCGCCTTGGTTGTTGATTTGATGCTCCATATAACAAGCTCCATGCCAAGCGACTCTGCTATTGCTTCCGCAAGCATTGTTTTGCCTGTACCCGGCTCTCCCTTGATAAGCAAAGGCTTCTGCAGTGCCATTGCAACGTTTACCGAATTCAAAAGTTCTTCTCCAGCTATATATTTGCTGCTTCCTTCAAATTTGTTCATGTGTCCTCCTAAAATTCATATCAGAAGTGCTTCTTATCCTGCGTGGGATCAGCACTCAAAAATCGCTAATGTACTGATAATCTGTTCAACATATATATTTGCACATCAACTATATAGTATACCACAACATCAAAGAAAACACCACAGTTTCAGGCAAAATAACAGCCTGTTTTGCTCCGC
>CAVDMD010000037.1:0-1405 GCA_963609975.1 bacterium
CGCTTGTACCATAAATCAATTTGTCAATGCAGTCTCCAACAGATATTAATTCATAATCTTCTTTTTTATTCAAATATATAGAGGGCGATGTTACTCCGGCAAAACTGGCAGAAGAAATCGGTACCTTAGCACCATATGTCAGTCGGCTCATAAGAAATAATGAAAAAATTGTCAATAGGACTTTTATTCAGCTGATTGATTTTTGGGACGATTTGACAAATCTGCAGATTTGGCTAAAATAAAGTAAAAAGACTATGCACTGCATAGCTAATTGAGAGCGAGGTGTTATGATGACCATAGAAGAAATTCTTGCAGGAGAATCGAAGAATGTGGAGTTCAAAGAGAATCTGCCGGATAAAAGTATCAAATATATGAAGTCTGTGGTTGCCTTTGCAAATGGAACCGGAGGAAAAATCATTTTCGGAATTGCTGATAAAACCAGAGAGGTTGTTGGCTTTGATAATGAAGATGTATTCAAGAAAATGGATGCTATTGCCAATGCCGTATCAGACAGCTGTGAACCGGCAATCATCCCGGATATTACTTTACAGACAGTTGATGATAAGACAGTTATTGTGGTAGAGGTTTCTGAGGGCAGACAGCGCCCATACTATATCAAAGCTCTTGGCAGAGAAGGCGGTATATATGTCCGTATTGCCGGAACTACCCGTCTTGCTGACGAGTATATGGTAAAGGAACTGCTGTTTGAGGGCAGTAACCGCTATTACGATCAGGCTTTGTGTACCGGGCTGAATATCACAGATGAAGATATTGATGCTCTTTGCAAAGCAATGAAAGAACAGGCAGTCAAGAATGCCCATAATGAGGAACAGAAAGCATCCATCAAAGATGTCGGCAGACAGCAGTTGTGTTCATGGGGTGTTTTGATTGAGCGTGACGGAAAAGATTATCCGTCCAATGCATTTGCTATTTTGACTGGCAACGGAGGACTTCATGTTGCAACACAATGTGGCGTGTTCAAAGGTACAACGAAAGCGGTATTTGTTGACCGCAGAGAATATACCGGTCCGCTTTGGGAGCAGATAGACGAAGCATTTCAGTTTGTTCTGAGAAATATTCATCTGGGTGCTACCATTGTGGGAATTTATCGGCAGGATGTTTATGAGATTCCGCCGGATGCCATTCGTGAGCTGATTATAAATGCCATGGTACATCGTAGTTATCTGGATCATGGTACGATACAGGTTGCCGTATATGATAATCGATTGGAAATCACTTCTCCGGGAAAACTGCCAATGGGGCAAACTATGGAGCGTATGAAAGAAGGCTATTCCAAAATCAGGAATGAAGCCCTCGCCCATGCGTTTGCTTATATGAATCTGATTGAGCATTGGGGAAGCGGCATTCCGAGAATTATTGATAAAGTAAAAGCTGCCGGACTGCG
>CAVDMD010000037.1:1746-19251 GCA_963609975.1 bacterium
GCAGCATGGATACAGACAAAGTAATACAAGACTTGAACCGCAGATTTGCTGCGCCTCTGACAGAGTTTTATCAGCGTCTGGTATGATGAGGATAAATAAGGCAAAGTGATTTTGGAAAATGCAAAGGTTATTGCATATTGACTGGCAATAATGCGTTTTCTGTGAAGAAACTGCTTTCGGTAGAGAATCTGACCACAAACTATCTGGTTTCCATCTGGATGGATAAGATGGGTCTTGCATCGAATCCGGCCATGATAAAGCAGGTCAAGAATTATCGTGCTTATTTCAATGCGAAAGACCGCCGCTTGAAAGTCAGCACACAGAATAAAATTCCGGAAACCCCGGCACAGGTGCATATGGCTGTTATGGCCGCAATCTGCGGATTAAAAGACGTACAGCCGAACCGGATTTTATGCAGTGTGTTTCTGGATGGAAAGGAGATGAGCTTATGACAAATCAGGTTTATTCTGTTCCGGAAATCAGGAACATATTATTACCTATCTCTGATAGATATGAGGTAAATAGAGTAATATTATTTGGTTCCTGCAGCAAAGCTACGGCAACGGAAACCAGTGATGTGGATTTGTTGGTAGACAGTGGGCTGAGAGGGCTGAAATTCATAGGCTTATCAGCAGATGTGCGTAAGGCATTAGATAAGGATATAGATATCTTTGATGTAACACACATAGAACCGAATTCTAAAATTGATGATGAGATCAAAAGTGCAGGGGTATTGCAGGTAAACAATATGGAAGAATATCGCAGAATGACAGAGAATTTTGTAATGTTTGAGAGGTGTCGACTTTGACATAGAGCAAAAGAAATGATATTATATTGATAAATCAAGGATTCAATCCTGTATTTGTCGAGAGGAGATAGACGCGGCATGGAATACATCAGAAGAAGCATTGAGGATATAATATTGAAGTCAGAAAAGACTTTCAAAAGCATACTGGTGACAGGAGCGAGACAGACGGGGAAATCAACTGTTCTCCAAAAACTTTTTCCCGAAAAGAAATATGTGCCTGTAGATGATCCTTTTGTTGAGGAGCAGGCCGTAGAGCAGCCGGAAATGTTTATGATGCTTAACCCACCGCCTGTTATTTACGATGAAGTACAGAGAGCGCCGAATCTTTTCAGATATATAAAAATAAAGTGTGATGAAAGTGATGAATGCGGACTGTTTTGCCTGTCAGGTTCACAGCCTCTGGAGCTTATGGAGGGTGTGTCAGAGTCGCTGTCAGGGCGCATCGGCATTATTGAGCTTTCAGGGCTTTCTATGCGTGAAATCAAAGGCGACAGCTTTAACAGACCTTTTGTTCCGACAATGGAATATGTTCAGGAACGCAGTAAAAGTGGCAAATCCTTTGATAATATATGGGAAATCATACACAGAGGGGGATACCCTGAGCTTCAGAACCCGGAGGTTGACTGGTCCGTCTTTTATTCCAGCTATATAAAAACGTACCTCGAAAGAGATGTTCGCAGTCTGTCTGCAGTTCAAAACCTCGATGATTTCAGGAAATTTATGATTGCAGTAGCGGCAAGAACGGGACAGATGGTTAATTATGCCAATATAGCAGATGAAGTGGGCAAAGACCAGAGCACAATCAAAAGATGGATGTCTGTTCTTGAAGCCTCGGGTATAGTATACCTTCTGGAGCCGTTCTCATCGTCTGTACTCAAAAAAGCGATAAAAACACCGAAGGTATATTTCAGAGACACAGGACTTGCCGCATATCTGACAAGATGGCTTACTCCTGAAACCCTTGCAAACGGCGCAATGAGCGGCGCGTTCTTTGAAACTTTCGTGATTTCTGAAATACTGAAATCCTATTCAAACAGAGGCATAGACTACCGGTATTGCGTGTCATATTACAGGGGCAGAGATAAGAAAAAAACAGCCGAAAACGAAATAGACCTTATTATCGAAGAAAACGGAACGCTTTACCCTGTTGAGATTAAAAGAAGCAGCAGGGTAACAGCCGACCGGACTTCTGCATTTTCTGTGCTTGACATGATACCGGACAAAAAACGCGGTATGGGAGCCGTTGTGTGTATGTGCCCGCAGCCGGGAATGCTCAGAGAAAATGTTCTTATGCTTCCGGTGTGGTATATTTGAATAATTTATTTGCTTTAATTGCAAAAGCCCCTTGCCAGTATATATTTTTTGTGTAATAATTAAGACATCAATTGAATAAGCATTGTTTACTAATATATGTTCTGTATGATGGCCTGAACGTTTCTACCACGCGCCGAAAAAAAGTGACTATTAGTTGATAATACCGCAGTCAATGCCTCGTAGCAGAGGTCTGATTTGTGTTATATTTCGTATTAGTAAGCAGGTTGTTTTAACCTGTTTTTCTTTTACTATACCTGTCATAACTGACGATAAGCGGAGCACCGCAGGGGAGTGGCAGGCGAAGTTTATGTCGATCGTCTGGGCAGACAAATATCTCATATATTAGGGATAAGTGTCTGCTCTTTTGTTTTTTTGCCGGCTTGTATGCCATGGAGGATTTATGAAAAAAATAGGAATTGTAATGGGAAGTGACTCGGATATGCCTGTGGTATCAAAAGCGATAGATACCCTCAAAGAGCTGCAAGTGCCGTATGAAGTGCATATATATTCGGCGCACAGAACGCCGGAGGAAGCCAGGGCATTTGCGGAGAAAGCCAGAGCAAATGACTTTGGAGTAATCATAGCGGCGGCGGGAAAGGCCGCGCACCTTGCGGGAGCAATTGCCGCAAACACAACTCTGCCCGTAATAGGGATACCGGTCAGCTCCTCAACTCTTGACGGCCTTGACGCGCTGCTTTCGACCGTGCAGATGCCGTCAGGAATACCTGTTGCAACCGTTGCGATAGACGGAGCGGCCAATGCGGCTCTTCTGGCAGCTCAGATGCTTGCCATCGGGGACAAAGACCTTGCAGACAGACTGCAGGAGCAGAGAGAGGCAAACGCACAGAAAATACTTGAAAAAGATGCTGCACTTGCAGCAAAGTTAAATAAATAATTTTAATATGTGGAGGAACAAACAATGGAAAAGAAACTCGTTTACACAGGAAAAACCAAGAATGTATTTGCGCTTGACAATGGAAACTATCTGTTAAAATTCAAGGACGACTGCACAGGAAAAGACGGAGTGTTTGACCCCGGCCAGAACGCCGTAGGCCTTACAATCGAGGGTGTAGGCGATGTGAATCTCCGTATGTCGGTGTATTTCTTTGAAAAAATCAATGCGGCAGGCATAAAAACTCATTATGTCAGCGCCGATCTTAATGAGAC
This sequence comes from bacterium, assembly GCA_963609975.1. GTDB lineage: Bacteria > Bacillota > Clostridia > Peptostreptococcales > Anaerovoracaceae > UMGS973. The sequence continues at coordinate 5,036 of CAVDMD010000037.1, forward strand.
CACAATGGAGGTTCTCCCTGCGAAAGTCTTTGGCAACGGACTTGAGGTTATATGCAGACACAAGGCTGTAGGCTCGTTTTTCAGAAGATACGGCGAATATATCGAAGAGGGCGCAGACCTGCCTGAATATGTTGAAATGACTTTCAAAAACGACGAAAAGGAAGACCCGCTGGTAACCAAAGACGGCCTTGCCGTTCTCGGCATTATGACAGAAAAACAGTATGACGATATCAGAGCTATGACACAGCAGATAACAAGAATAGTTGCAGACGATATGAAAGAAAAAGGTCTTGTGCTTTACGATATCAAATTTGAATTCGGCTATGACAAAGACGGCAGCGTAATGCTCATAGATGAAATCGCATCAGGAAATATGAGAGTTTACAAAGACGGAGAATATATAGATCCTATGACTTTATCAGAGCTTTTCTTCAGTAAATGCTAGGGAGGAATCGATGGGAGGATATTTTGGTGCAGTATCGGGACGCGATGTTGTCTTAGACGTGTTTTACGGTACAGATTATCATTCACATCTTGGCACAGCCAGAGGCGGAATGGCCGCATACGATGAGGAATACGGTTTTCAGAGGGAAATTCATAATATAGAGAACTCGCCCTTCAGAACAAAATTTGAGGGCGTATGCGACTCTATGAGAGGCAAAGCCTGCATAGGCAGCATAAGCGACGGCGACCCGCAGCCCATACTGATACGCTCAAATCTTGGAACCTATGCGATAGTTACGGTGGGAGCCGTAAGAAACTCAAAAGAGCTGACTGAGCAGTTTCTGGCCTTCAGCGGAGGGCATTTTGAGGCTATGACAGGAGGGAGAATCAACTCCACAGAGCTTGTTGCCTCAATGATAAACCAGAAAAGCGACTTTCTTGAGGGCATTAAATTCGCACAGAGCGTAATTGAAGGCTCAGCTTCGATTATAATATTGAAAGAAGACGGCCGAATTATAGCAGCAAGAGACAAACTGGGCAGAACCCCGCTGCTAATAGGCAGGGATGCCGACGGACAGTGTGTGTCGTTTGAGTCCTTTGCCTGCGAAAAACTGGGGTATGAAACAGTCAGAGAGCTTGGGCCGGGAGAAATTGCGGAAATCTCCAAAGACAGCATAGACATTCTGCAAAAGCCGGGCAGGGATATGAGAATATGCGCGTTTCTCTGGACCTACTACGGATATCCCAATTCGACCTATGAGGGAGTAAATGTTGAGGTAATGAGAAACCGTAACGGCAGACTGCTTGCGCAATATGATGATACAAACGGCAGGAGCTTTGATCTGGATTATGTCGGGGGCGTGCCTGATTCGGGAGTGGCTCACGCAATAGGCTATGCCAATGAGTGTGATGTTGATTATGCAAGACCTTTTATAAAATACACGCCGACATGGCCCAGAAGCTTTATGCCGACAAATCAGTCGGAGCGAAATCATGTCGCCAAAATGAAGCTGGTGCCTGTCACAGAGCTCATCAGAGACAAAAAACTGCTTTTTGTGGACGACAGCATAGTAAGAGGCACGCAGCTCAAGGGAACTGTTGATTTTCTGTACGAAAACGGAGCAAAGGAAGTTCATATGCGTTCGGCGTGTCCCCCTATAATGTACGGATGCAAATACCTTAACTTCTCAAGACAGAACTCCGACATGGAGCTTATAGCGAGAAGAATTGTTATGGAGCTTGAAGGAGAAGAAGGCGCAGAGCACCTTGATGAATACAGCGACGGTACTGCAGAAAGAGGCCGCGCCCTCAGAAATGCGCTTTGTGAAAAGCTGAATTTTGACTCGCTGGAATATCAGAGCATAGACAATATCATAAAAGCAATAGGCATTGATCCATGCAGAATCTGCACATATTGCTGGAATGGAAAGGAATAATTGAAATGAAAAACTCAAAAGCAGATGCGTATGCGGCTGCAGGTGTTGATATAACTGCGGGCTATGAGTCAGTCAGGCTTATGAAGGAGCACATCGCAAGAACTCTGACAGACGGAGTGATGTCAGAGGTGGGAGGCTTCGGAGGCCTTTTCAGACCTGACCTTGCAGGGACTAAAGAGCCTGTGCTGGTAAGCGGTACAGACGGGGTCGGGACCAAGCTTAAACTTGCATTTCTTACAGACAGACACGATACAGTCGGAATTGACTGCGTTGCAATGTGTGTCAACGATATAGTATGCTGCGGTGCGGCGCCCATGTTTTTTCTCGACTATATAGCCTGCGGCAAAAACGTGCCCGAAAAAACAGCGCAGATTGTCAAAGGTGTGGCAGAGGGCTGCGTGCAGGCGGGCTGTGCGCTGATAGGCGGCGAAACGGCAGAGATGCCGGGGTTTTATCCCGAAGATGAATATGACCTTGCAGGCTTTGCCGTAGGGCTTGCAGACGGCAGCAGACTTCCGGACAAAAACAGCATCAAACAGGGAGATGCAGTGATAGCCCTTGCTTCAAGCGGCGTTCATTCCAACGGATTTTCGCTTGTAAGAAAAGTGCTGGAGGTCGAAACGGCAGACCTTGATGAGCCTGTGGCAGAGCTTGGCGGCAAATCTCTGGGAGAGGTGCTGCTTGCGCCTACAAAAATATATGTCAGGCCGATGCTTGCACTTTTCAAAGAAGTAAATGTCAGGGCTGTATCGCATATTACAGGCGGCGGTTTCTTTGAAAACATTCCGAGAAGCCTTCCTGAGGGGATAGGCGTCAGCATAAAAACAGAAGATGTCAGAGTGCTTCCTGTATTTGAATATATAGCGGCAAAGGGCGGTATTTCACAGAGAGAAATGTTTAACACTTTCAATATGGGAGTGGGAATGACTGTCACAGTTTCGCAGGAGGAGGCGGGCAGGGCTCTTGAAATTCTGAGAGCAAACGGAGAAGATGCTTACATTCTCGGAGAAACCGTAAAGTCAGACGAAGGGATTATATTATGGTAAAAACAAAAATAGCCGTATTCATATCAGGCGGCGGCACCAATCTGCAGGCTCTGATAGACGCGCAGCGTGACGGCATACTCCGAAGCGGCCGCATTGTGCTGGTAATATCCTCAAACTCCATTGCCTACGGATTAAAAAGAGCAAATGAGGCGGGCATAGATGCCTTTGCGGTAACCCGCAGAGAATGCGGCTCGCAGGAGGCCTTTGAGGCTGAAATCACAGCAAGGCTTGAGGAGTACGGCATAGAGCTTATAGTCCTTGCAGGATTCTTAAACATACTGTCGGAGGACTTTGTTAAACGGTATCCGGGAAGAATAATCAATGTTCATCCGTCACTCATACCATCGTTTTGCGGCAGGGGATATTACGGTATCAGAGTTCACGAGGCGGCGCTTGACTACGGTGTTAAAATCACAGGCGCGACAGTTCATTTTGTAAACGAGATACCTGACGGCGGCAGGATAATCAGACAGAAGGCTGTCAGCATCAAAAAAGGCGACACGCCTAAAACCCTTCAGAAACGCGTAATGGCGCAGGCGGAGTGGGTGATACTTCCGGAGGCTGCAGAGGAGGTTTCAAAAGCGATTGCAGAAAGGAAAGAAAGCAATGAATACATATAAGGATATAGGGAAGCTGCTTTCCTCAAACGAATATCCGGGGAGAGGCATTATACTCGGCACAAGCCCTGACGGCAGCAAAGCGGTGGCGGCATATTTCATAACGGGCAGAAGCGAAAACAGCAGAAACCGTGTATTTGAAAAACGAAGTGACGGGATATATACAAAGGCCTGCGACGAAAGCAAAATGGAGGATCCATCCCTGATTATATATGCGGCGGTAAAACAGTTTGAAAACACTCTGATTGTCACAAACGGTGATCAGACAGATACGATATATGAATTTCTTGAAAGCGGGAAGAGCTTTGAAGAGGCGCTTGATACAAGAAAATTCGAGCCTGATGCTCCGAACTTCACATCAAGAATAAGCGGCATGGCTGTTATTGACAAAGACAGATACCGGTACAGACTGAGCATATTAAAAGCGCTGGACAAAGACGGAGGCAGCTGCGGCAGATTTGTCTACAGCTATGAGCCTTTGGCGGGCGCCGGCCATTTCATACATACATACAGAGAAAACGGCAGCCCTCTGCCTGCATTTGAGGGAGAGCCTGCTGCAGTTGTCACAGGCGATAATGCCGGAGAATTTGCGGAATATATATGGGACAGTCTGAATGAGGAGAATAAGATATCACTATATGTAAGATATACAGATATTAAAACAGGGAAGTATACCGAAACTCTCATAAACAAAAACGGACAGGAGGCAGCAAGTGAAGGAATTTGAACTTAAGTACGGGTGCAATCCCAACCAGAAACCGGCAAAGATATATATGGAAGACGGTCTTGAGCTTCCCGTTGAAATTCTAAACGGCAGACCCGGGTACATCAACTTTCTCGATGCATTTAATGCATGGCAGCTTGCAGCGGAGTTAAAAGAAGCCACAAGAATGCCTGCAGCGGCATCGTTTAAGCATGTAAGCCCCACCTCGGCAGCCACGGGCAGAGCGCTTCCGGAAAGGCTCAAAAAAGCCTGCTTTGTCGATGACATAGAGGGGCTTGACGACTCGCCTCTTGCCTGTGCCTATGCCAGAGCCAGAGGAACAGACAGGCTCTGCTCGTTTGGCGATTTTATAGCCCTTTCGGACATATGCGATGAAACAACCGCAAAAATAATTAAAAGAGAAGTGTCAGACGGCATTATAGCTCCGGGCTATACGGACAGGGCTCTTGAGCTGCTGAAGTCAAAGAGAAAGGGCAGCTACAATATTATAAAAATCGACCCTGAATACAGGCCGGCGGCAACTGAAAAAAAGCAGGTGTTCGGCATTACCTTTGAGCAGAAGCGCAACGATGTCAGAATAGATGACAGCGCCCTCAAAAACATAGTTACGGCAAACAGGACTCTCGGAGATGAGGCAAAACTCAACCTCATAACAGCTCTCATAACCCTCAAATACACTCAGTCGAATTCAGTGTGCTTTGCCTATGACGGACAGGCTATAGGTGTGGGAGCAGGGCAGCAGTCGAGGATTCACTGCACGCGGCTTGCAGGCGACAAGGCCGACACATGGTTTTTAAGGCAGAGTGACAGAGTGCTGGAGCTGCCGTTCCGACCGGAGCTTGGCAGAGCAGAAAGAGACAATGCTATAGACGGATATATCAATAAATATGAAGAGGATGTCTGCGCCGAAGGCATATGGCAGAAATACTTTACCAAAAGACCGGAGCCTTTTACGCAGGAGCAGCAGAGAGCCTGCCTTGATAAAATCACAGGTGCGGCGCTTGCCTCGGATGCTTTTTTCCCGTTTGCAGACAGTATTGAAAGAGCAGCCGGAAGCGGTGTTTCCTGCATTGCGGAGCCGGGCGGCTCAATCAGAGACGATCTGGTTATACAGTGCGCGGACAGATATAATATGACGATGATATTTAACGGAATAAGACTGTTCCATCATTAACGGGTGACAAAAATGAAAATACTTGTAGTTGGAGGCGGCGGCCGCGAACACGCAATAATTAAAAAACTTAAAGAAAACAGGACAATTGACACAATATATGCGCTTCCGGGAAACGGCGGCATTGCACAGGAGGCGCAGTGCATAGACATAGGAGCAAAGGACATTAAAAAAATTACGGAATTTGCTGCGGCAAAGGATATAGACTTTGCAGTGGTTGCGCCTGATGACCCTCTGGCACTGGGCGCTGTTGACGCGCTTACCGCCACAGGAATTAAATGCTTCGGGCCGGACAGGGCGGCGGCGGTTATCGAAAGCAGCAAGGTGTTTTCAAAGGAGCTTATGAAAAAATACAGAATACCTACGGCAGAGTACGAGGTGTTTGATGATATGAACAGCGCTCTTTGCTATCTTGATACTGCGACAGTCCCTGCAGTAATCAAGGCTGACGGACTGGCACTGGGCAAGGGCGTTGTAATAGCACAAACAAGAGATGAGGCGAAGGCTGCCGTCAGATCTATGATGGAAGATAAAATTTTCGGCGAGAGCGGAAGCCGCATAGTCATAGAGGAATTTCTTACAGGCCCTGAGGTTTCCGTATTGTCATTTACCGATGGCAAAACAATAGTGCCTATGATTTCCTCACAGGATCACAAAAGAGCGCTTGACGGCGACAGAGGACTAAACACAGGCGGCATGGGCTGCATAGCGCCTAATCCTTATTATACCGATGAAATTGCACAGCGCTGTATGAACGAAATATTCATTCCGACAATGGAGGCTATGAACAGAGAGGGCAGGACTTTTAAGGGATGCCTCTACTTCGGGCTTATGCTTACGGCAGACGGCCCTAAGGTAATAGAGTACAACTGCAGATTCGGCGATCCCGAAACACAGGTGGTGCTGCCGCTGCTTGAAAGCGATCTGCTTGATATTATGAAAGCTGTAGCAGACGAGAGGCTGGCAGAGACGGAGGTTGTTTTCAGCAGAAACAGCGCCTGCTGCGTCGTAATGGCGTCACACGGCTATCCTGCATCATACGAAAAAGGCTTTGAAATAACGGTGGAGAGGCTGCCTGAGAATACAGACATATTCATAGCCGGCGCAGAGCTTGAAAACGGCAGACTGATTACGGCAGGAGGCAGAGTGCTGGGCGTAACCGCAGTATCCGAAAATCTCGCAAAGGCGATTGACGATGCGTATGGGGCAGTCAGAAATGTGCATTTTAAGAACTCGTATTACAGAAAAGACATAGGGAGTAAAGCTCTTGAAGCAGGAAGGAAATAGCGATGGTTTACAGAATTTATGTTGAAAAGAAAAAAGCGGCGGCAAGCGAGGCCGCGAGGCTGCTTTCGGATATAAGGGAGTTTCTTGGAATAAAAAACCTTGAAGAGCTTAGAATTATCAACAGATACGATGTTGAGGGGATAAAAAAAGAGCTGTTTGAATACTGCATAGGAACTGTATTTTCGGAGCCTCAGCTTGACGATACATATAAAATGCCTGACAGCAGAGGATATTTTGTGTTTGCGGTGGAGCCTGCTTTGGGCCAGTTTGATCAGAGAGCGGACTCGGCTGCCCAGTGCATACAGATAATATCTCAGGGGGAAAAACCGGCTGTAGCGGCTGCGAAGGTATATATGCTAAAAGGCGCGGGTCTTACGGCGCAGGAGATAGAGCAGATTAAAACCTACGTTATAAATCCTGTTGAGGCAAGAGAGGCATCTCTTGATATGCCTGATACTCTCAGAACAGAATATGAAATTCCGGCAGAGGTTGAGACAGTGACAGGCTTTAATGCCCTTACAAAAGAGGGGCTCAGGCAGTTCATAGAGGACAGAGGCCTTGCCATGGATACTGATGATATTGCGGTATGTCAGGAATACTTCACAAAAGAGCAGAGAGCACCGACCATAACAGAGATAAAGATGATAGACACCTACTGGTCGGATCACTGCAGGCATACTACATTCCGGACAACCATAGACAGTGTCGAATTTGAAGACGAGCTTATCGAAAGAACATACAGCGAGTATATACAGGCGCGAAACTCCATAGGCAGAAGCGAACCTGTCAATATGATGGATATTGCAACCATTGCGGCTAAATGCCTGAAAGCGGAGGGTAAGCTTCCCGGCCTTGACGAGTCGGAGGAGGTTAATGCGTGTACTGTAAAAATCAAAGTCAGCATAGACGGTAATGATGAGGACTGGCTGCTGCTTTTCAAAAATGAAACTCATAATCATCCTACGGAAATAGAACCGTTTGGCGGAGCCGCAACCTGCATCGGAGGAGCAATCAGAGATCCTCTTTCGGGCAGAGCCTATGTGTATGCGGCAATGAGGGTTACGGGAGCCGCAGATCCGCTTAGACCTGTCAGCGAAACTCTTGAAGGCAAGCTGCCTCAGAGAAAAATAGTTACAACAGCTGCAGACGGCTATGCTTCATACGGCAATCAGATAGGGATTGCCACAGGACAGGTTGATGAAATATATCACGAGGGCTATGTTGCAAAGCGTATGGAAATAGGGGCGGTAATCGGAGCGGCGCCTGCCGAAAACGTCAGGCGTGAGGTGCCTCAGGCAGGAGATGTCGTAATTCTTCTGGGAGGCAGGACAGGCAGGGACGGCTGCGGAGGAGCGACAGGCTCATCAAAAGCTCATAATCCGGATTCACTTGCAAGCTGCGGCGCGGAGGTGCAAAAAGGGAATGCGCCTGAGGAAAGAAAACTGCAGAGGCTGTTCAGAAATCCGCAGGCTGCAAAAATGATAAAAAGATGCAATGACTTTGGTGCAGGAGGGGTATCTGTAGCAATAGGGGAGCTTGCGGACGGGCTTTTGATAAATCTTGATAAAGTGCCCAAAAAATATGAGGGCCTTGACGGTACAGAGCTTGCCATAAGCGAATCGCAGGAAAGAATGGCCGTTGTTGTGGCAAAAGCCGATGCGGCGGAATTTATGAGGCTGGCTGACTCCGAAAATCTGGAATCCACAATAGTCGCAAAGGTGACGGAGGAGCCAAGGCTTGTTATGCACTGGAACGGTAAAACCATCGTTGATATTTCAAGAGAGTTTCTTGATTCCAACGGTGCGGAAAAGCATATAACCGTTAAGACAGCAAAGACTGTAACCCCAAAAAAACAGATGCCGGAAAGCTTCGGAGAGGGTATCAGAGCGCTTGCGGGAGATCTTAATGTATGCTCCAAAAGGGGTCTTGCGGAGAGATTTGACTCGACTGTCGGTGCAGGGACTGTGCTTATGCCGTTTGGAGGCAGATATCAGAGAACTCCGGCTCAGGCTATGGCATACAAAATTTCGGCTGAAAAAAAAGATACAAAAACCTGTTCCCTGATGTCGTGGGGCTACAACCCGTATATTTCATCGTTAAGCCCGTATCACGGAGCCTATACGGCAGTCATAGAGTCTGTTTCAAAGCTGATAGCCTCAGGAGCCGAATTCAAAGATGTATATCTGACTTTTCAGGAATACTTTGAAAAGCCGGGAAAGGACAGCAGGAAATGGGGCAAGCCGCTGTCGGCGCTGCTGGGAGCTTTCAGGGCGCAGATGGGCCTTGGCATAGCGGCAATAGGCGGCAAGGACTCTATGAGCGGTACTTTTGAGGATATAAATGTGCCGCCTGCACTGGTGTCCTTTGCGGTTACAACTGAGGACACAGATAACATCATAAGCAATGATTTCAAGGCGGCGGGGCACAGAGTAATTCTGATTAAGCCTGATACAGACAGTGACGGCCTTGCAGATCTCAGAAGCCTCAAAAAAGTGTTCGGTGAAGTCACAGGACTTATGAGAGAGGGCAGAGTGTATGCCGCATATACACCGGGCTTTGGCGGTGTTGCCGAGGCTGTTATGAAGATGTGCTTTGGAAACGGCTTAGGCTTTGAGTTTGATGATGGGCTTTCTCCTGAAGAAATATTCGGATATGCCTACGGTTCGTTTTTGCTTGAAACTGATGGGGATGCGAAGATTTCTGCAGCAGATGCGGCAGTGCTTGATATAGGCAGGACAACTGCTTCGGGCAGCATATCCTGCGGCGGAGAAAGCATATCGCTTGACGAGCTGGCGGATATTTACGAGGGCAGGCTTGAGAGCGTATACAGCTGCAATATCAAAACCGAAAAAACAGAAATACCTGCTGCGGAATACAGATTCGAGGGAAAACGAAAAGCCCCTGCGGTTAAAACAGCAGAGCCGAAAGTGCTTATACCGGTGTTTCCGGGAACAAACTGTGAGTACGATTCGGCAAAGGCAATGGCGGCAGCAGGAGCAGTGCCGGAAATATTTCTCATAAAAAACAGAAGCGCAGAGGATATTGCGGAGTCTGTCAGAGCGTTTGCAGATAAAGTGAGAGAATCTCAGATGATTTTCATACCGGGAGGCTTCTCAGGCGGAGATGAGCCTGACGGCTCGGGCAAATTCATAACGGCATTTTTCAGAAATGAGGCAGTCAGGGAGGCTGTTACAGAGCTTATGGACGAAAGAGAAGGCCTGATGTGCGGCATCTGCAACGGATTTCAGGCTCTTATCAAGCTGGGACTTGTGCCTTACGGCCGTATAACAGAAACCGATGAAAACTCGCCGACGCTGGCTCTTAATACAATAGGCAGACATCAGTCGAAGGTTGTAAGAACAAGGATTGCGTCGAATATGTCGCCATGGCTTGCAGATACAGAAGTTGGAGAGGTGTTTGCAGTGCCTGTATCTCATGGAGAGGGCAGATTTGCCGCAGATGAGAAACTTATAAAACAGCTTGTGCAAAACGGGCAGATTGCTACTCAGTATGTTGATTTTGACGGAAATCCGTCAAATGACATACAGTTTAACCCGAACGGTTCGCTGTATGCGGTTGAGGGAATCACTTCGCCTGACGGCAGAATATTCGGCAAGATGGGGCATACGGAGCGTACAGGCTATGGCCTTTACAAAAATGTGCCGGGCAAATACGAGCTTCCGATGTTCCGCTCGGCTGTCAAATATTTCAGGTAACACAAAAGCGACCCGCCAGGGTCGCTTTAACTGCTTTTATTTGGTCGGACCGCTTAACCCGCTGTCGTCTATGTCATCATTGTCTGACGGTACAGGTGTTTCGGGTTCCGGATCGGGCTCTGTAACTGTATTGTCCTGTTTATCGCTCTTGTCTGAACTGCCTGAAGTGCCGGAACTGTTATCTGACTTGCCTGCGCTGCTGCTGTTGCTGCTGCTGCCGCCGCTGTCAGTTGTCTTGCTGTGAGTGGTTGCGCTTGCAGGAGCCTGTGATACTGTCGCTTCTGAAACCTTCTCGCTTTCGGAGGCAGTCTCCTCAGGATCTTTTTTGTAGGTGTCTATGGTCTGGGCTATCTGTTTGACCGATTTGTCAACAAAATTCTTAACATCGCTCTCTGTAAGGCTGTCTTCTTTTGATACCACATCTAAAATCAGCGCCAGTTTGCCGGCTGTGGTGTTGAGATTGGAAGCCTCGGCTCTGTCTTTTTCGGTAACCTCTATTACATCAGAGGTCAGAGTGTAGTCCGATGTGATTGCCGAAAGACTGCTTTCGATGGCGGCAGCCTTGCTGCTGTTTTTGTCGCAACATACGGACAGTACCATATAATCGTGCTCGTCGCCGGTAAGGTAGCCGAGCCTGTATAACTCGTCAACTGTTTTTCTGAATACATCCTCAAATGAAGCGAATTTTGATGTATCCTGTGAAACCTTATTCACTATTTCCTGACCCTCGTCATTCATACAGTCTATTGAAACCACCTGATCGAAACGGTTGAGAGTGTATTCGATGGACGGATTGACATCAAGAGTCACATGAGAGTAAGGGGAAACTACTGTGGCATATCCTGCGCCGCCTGTTGCAAGAAGCATAAAACAGGCTGCCGCAGCGACAAGACCGCCTCTGCGGTGTCTCTTTGGAACAGTAACGCTGACCTCCTGTCCGACAGCATAATCGCGTTTCGGAACTTTTATGATGCTGCCGTCACTTAACAGTGCCGCTGCATATTTTTTGTCAGTTTCGACGATTAACGCCTTCATGCTGTTTCTCCTTCCCTGATATATTTCATATATTCAGCCAGTACAGGGAAATTTCCCGTAAGTATTATAGTGGCTGCAATTATGTATTTCCTGTGTCTTTCGAGTACCTTGACAGGTACGCCGCTTTGAGATGACAGAGCCTTGATGGGCAGCTTGCGTGTTGATCTGAGTGTTTCGAGCATGACAGGCGAGGTGATTATTGCTCTGACTGCCTGTGCGCACTGCCTTTTGGTTTTGGAGGCTTTTGGTGAAACCTCGGACAATTCCATAAAAGAAAATCCAAATCTGCTGAAAATACCGTTTACTGTGCGGATTTCGTCTGCGGCTGTAACGACAGGCTTTTCGGTGAGTTTGCCTGCAACCTCGTAATTTATGGAGGGAACTTCGCCCTCGTCATCGGTATTGCCGCTGAAGACATCGGGAGACACGCTGTGTTCGTTTGAAAACCGCTGCTGAGTCCTGTAATAATCGGTAAGCCTGCGCTTGATTACAAGTCCTGCAAACGGAAGAAAATCCCCCTGCTCTGTATTGTATCTGGTTATAGCCGTAAAAAAAGCATACATGGCTACAGAAAACTCATCATCGCTTTCTGATATATATCTGCCTGCCTGTTTGCCTGCACAGCTGAGAATAAAGCTTTTGTTCTCGGCAATGAACTGGTTGATGTACGAGTCATCCTGTGCGGCTCTTGCGGCTTTGCTGTTAATTGAATCCAAGCGCCTGCCTCCTTGAGTTTGTTTGATGCTGATATAAGCTGACACCATATAAAGTAATATATCATTTTTTGAGATAAAAATCAATAATACCGAACTCAAACGACATAGCACTTTGCCTTATACTAATATATTCGCAGCAGATTTCAAAAAAACCGGGGTCGGGCAAAAATAAAGGAAAAAACAAAATTGATACAAAATTCAAACAGATTATTTGTGAGGTTTGCACAAAGAAGAATGCGTTATTTGTGTTACAGAACAAAAAATAAAAAAGAATTTTGTGCAAAACAACAATTTCCTATTGACATATGCCTTTTTCTGCCTTATACTGTATAGGTTCTATTAAACAGCGGTTTCGCTGTAGCATTAAGTTATTATGAAAATTTTATTTGAGGAGAGTGAATTACATTGAGAGAACAATGGAACAGCAAACTTGGATTTATTCTCGCTGCAATAGGTTCGGCCGTAGGTCTGGGCAATCTGTGGAGATTCCCTTACATAGCGGCTACCAACGGCGGCGGCGCATTTATTTTTCCATATCTGTTTGCAATTTTAACAGCAGGTATTCCTATTCTTATTCTGGAATACACATTAGGTAAAACATACAAAGCAGGTGCTCCGGGCACATTTGCAAGAATCAACAAAAAATTTGAATGGCTCGGCTGGGTTCAGGTAATGGTTTCATTCCTGATTTCCATATACTACTTCGCAATAGTTGTATGGGTAGTAAGCTACATCGGATTTTCTTTCACCCAGGCATGGGGAGATGATGCGACGTCTTTCTTCTATGATTTCCTGGGCATCAGCGATTCATTGACTCAGCTTGGAGGAATCCAGACTCGCCTGCTTATACCGTTTGTAATCATATGGGCTATAGTTGCTTTCATTATGTACAAAGGTATCAACAAGGGTATCGACATTGCCTGCAAGATATGTCTGCCTGTACTGATGGTATGCTGCATTATACTGGTAGTAAGAGGCATCACGCTTCCGGGAGCAGTAGACGGACTTGCATATATGTTTACTCCTGACTGGTCGGCAATCAAAGAGCCGAGTGTATGGGTAGCAGCCTACGGACAGGTATTCTTCAGTCTGTCGATTGCATTTGCAATCATGATCAGCTATGCAAGCTATCTGCCTAAGACAGAGGATGTTGTAAACACCGCCTGTCTGACTGCCTGCACAAATCACGGATTTGAAGTGTTTGCGGGAATCGGTATTTTCTCGATAATGGGATATATGGCGCTTGAACAGGGTGTTCCTGTTGAGGATGTCGCAGCATCAGGCGTTGGTCTTGCATTCTGCGTATTCCCTACAGCAATCAGCACACTTCCTGCGCTCAACGCGTTATTCGGAATATGCTTCTTCGTATCACTGTTTACAGCAGGAGTTACTTCACTGGTATCAATTATTCAGGCTGTAGTAACAGGTATCGAGGACAAATTTGAAATGGGTCACAGGAAAACAGTTACAGTTGTACTTGTTCCTACATTCATAATCAGTATTCTGTTTATTACAGGAGCAGGATTATATATTCTTGACTTTACGGATTACATCTGCAACAACATCGGTATCGTTGCCAGCGGTGTTATCGAGCTTATCCTTATCGGATGGTTCTTCAACCCTGAAAAACTCAGAGCTGCCGCAAACGAATATTCAAACTTCAGTGTTGGCAAATGGTGGACATGGTGTCTGAAGTTCGTAACAATTATAGTTCTCGGATATACATTTATCATCAACCTGATTACATTTATCAGAGACGGCTACGGCGGATATCCGTCAGGCTTCGGCTGGGGAGTGGTTGCGGTTATCGTAATCGGTGCAATAATTCTTACAGCAATCAAAGGCAAAAAGAGCTTCTATATCAAGCCTGATGACGCTCCGGGATATGATGACTAAGGAGGTACGGTTATATGAGTGCTAGTGCAATAGTAATGATGTGCATAGCGTGCGTAGGCCTTTGGGGCGGATGCGCAGTATCGCTTGCATTTATGATGAAAAAAAACAAGGAAAAAGCTAAATAGCTT
>CAVDMD010000038.1:0-19041 GCA_963609975.1 bacterium
TCAGTGATATACAAAGTAAATTTAACAGCACCGATATATGCCCAGTCTGCGGAAGCAGGCTTGTATTGAGAACAGCCAGACAAGGTTCAAATGCAGGAAAACAGTTTTACGGCTGTTCAAATTACCCAAAATGCAGATATACAAAGAACCTGTAATTAAATCTAAAAGCTCCCCGGGAATTATGTGCCGGGGAGTTTTTCAGTCCTTTTATTCATTTTCTTTTTCGTCTGCGCTGATTCCTTCAAAGAATTTCTCATAGTCCACACCGTATACCCTCTTCAGCGCCACGAGATCCGAAACTTTCAGATTTCCTGAAGCAAGCTCTATCTTTGAATAAGTGCTCCTTGATATGGTGCTTCCAAGAAGCTGCATCTTCTCTACAAGCTTGTACTGCGACAGGCCGCGCTCTACTCTCAAAGCAATCAGGTTTTCCGCAAAGCGCCTGTTTATAATTATTTTCATTTCGTTTCCCCTTACAGTTGGATTTGTATTGATTATACCCTCTGCAAGGTGGTATAATGGCGGTAACAGGGAGCCAAAACAAAGGAGCGGTATTATGATTAATTACGAAAAACGCATACGCAGTCTGACAATAGACAAGCTGATAGAGCTTGAAAACTCAGTACACGAATGTACTGCCTGCTACTGCAGAGAATACTGCGACAGAATTTCAAAGGAGCAGCTTTCCTGTGACGAAACAAGAAAAAAATGGCTTGCCTCCGAGGAGGAATAGCCATATAGATATCACCTGTACCCTGATATGATTCTGTCGCACCATATGTATACAAGAGGCATTGCCGCTATCACAGCAAGGTGTGCAAGCCCCGAACGGTCAAACTGCAGTACCAGATTAAATGTCTTATCCTCTGCAAGCAGATTCTGAACCAGAAGTCCGGTTCCTGCCGCGGCAATACATATCAGAAAACATATCATCTCTCTGACCTTTCCCGACAGCACACAGTAAATTCCGCTGCCTGCGGCAAACAAAAGACAGGCTGCGGCATAAATATACACAGGACCGAAAGCCCTGCCTCCTCCTGCTGCCGACACTGCCGCAAATATCACAGCCGGCACCCACAGTATCACAGCCGCTTTTCCATACACTGCAGCGTGTTTTCTGCCCAATGCGCAATATGCGCAGATATATACGACAGGCACCGCTATGCCGCCAAGGCAGGCTGCCGTAAGCGCTCTTATCACCTGCTCTGCCGCAAAGCTTTCGCATACTGCGACAAGGCCATGCAGCGCAGCTCCTGCAATTCCTGCCGCAGACACCGCTGCAAACATCAGAATGCTCATTTTGCTGACAGTACCCCTGCCTGCGTGTTTTCTATACGTCATATATGCAGAGCCTGCCGCCATCAGGCTTATTATAAAGTCTGTGCCCGCAGTCACTATATCAGGCTGCTGCGTAAATATATCATTCATATTCTTTTCCCTCTCTGCCTACAATTTTATCATATAACAAAACAAAAAAGATGCAATCGGTATTTTTTTGGTCTATAATATACACAGCTTATAAATTACGGAGAAATATTATGATTTACTTACTTGAAGACGACGAAAACATACGCGAGCTTGTATGCTATTCACTGAACGTGACAGGAAACGAGGCAACCGGCTTTGCAGCTCCCTCTCTGTTCTGGAAAGCTGTTTCCGAAGCCCTTCCGGAGCTTGTAATCCTTGATGTCATGCTGCCCGAAGAAGACGGGCTTCAGGTGCTTTCCAAACTGCGCGGCAAAGCTGCAACCGCTGACATCCCCGTTATAATGCTTACAGCAAAAGGCAGTGAATTTGACAAGGTTACGGCCCTTGATGCCGGGGCTGATGATTACATCACAAAGCCCTTCGGCGTTATGGAGCTGGTGTCAAGAGTCAAGGCAGTACTTCGCAGAAGCTGTATTTCCATTCAGGACAAAACCTATACAGCAGGCTCTCTGTGCCTGTCTGTTTCAAAGCATAGGGTGACAGTATCCGGCAATGAAATCGCTCTTACCTACAAGGAATTCGAACTTCTTAAATACCTGTTTGAAAACAAGGGCATGGTACTGAGCAGAGATCAGATACTGCAGCATATATGGGGCTATGATTTTGACGGCGAAAACCGCACCGTCGATGTGCATATAAGGACGCTTCGGCACAAGCTGTCCGACGCAGGCAGTCTGATAGAAACAATCCGCGGAGTCGGCTACAGAATTGGTGATAAATAGATGAAAATACGCATATTCCGAAACACCCTGATTGCAATACTGTGCTTTGTAATCGCATCAACAGGCATTACTCTCAATGCCTCATACAAATATTTCAACAGGCAGCTCGAAACAGAACTCGGTCAGGAGGCGGCCTGTGCGGCAGCCGGTCTCAAACTTGGCGGCACAGACTATCTTGAGAGCATATCCGCAGATGAAACAAGACTGACATGGATAGACAAAACCGGCGATGTGCTGTATGACAGCAGAGCTGAAGCCTCCGAAATGGCAAACCATCTCAACCGCGAGGAAATAAAAGAGGCTATGTCAAATGGCTTCGGAACAGCTGTCAGAAACTCAGGCACACTGTCGGTACAGACCGTATATTATGCCCTCAGGCTGGATGACGGCACTGTCCTGAGAGTTTCTTCAAACCAGTACACATTTCTAACGGTTCTCAAAGATATGACAAAAGCGGTTTTTCTGATTCTTGCATTTGCCTTTATTCTCAGCACAATTATAGCGTTCAGGCTGTCATCAAGAATCGTAAAGCCTCTTGAGAACATAGAGCTTGATACCCCTGACAGGGAAGAAATCTATGACGAACTGAAGCCTGCGGTTGCAAGGCTCAAATCTCAAAGCCAGAAAATACTGTCGCAGATAGACAGCCTCAAACTGCAGCAGGCTCAGCTCAGCGCCACAATGGAAAGCATGAGCGAGGGCATGATAATAACCAATACAAAAGCAGAAATTCTCTCCTGCAACCACAGCGCTCTAAAGCTTCTTGGCTTTACCGGTGAGGGAAACCCTTTTCATGTGCTGGATCTCAACAGAGATTTCAGATTCAGACACGCTGTTCTCTGTGCGCTTGAGGGCAAACGCAGCTCCTGCACCATGCATATCGGTGACACATACTGCGAAGTGATAGCCGCTCCCGTAATTCACGAGGACGAAAAAGAGGGTCTTGTCATAATGGTAATTGATGAAACCGAAAAAGAAAAAAGAGATGTTCTCAGAAGAGAATTTACCTCAAATGTATCTCACGAGCTCAAAACCCCTCTTACATCTATTTCAGGATTTGCAGAGCTTATCAAAAACGGTCTTGCAGATGAGAATACCTCTGTAAGATTTGCCGACAACATATACAAGGAGGCTCAGCGCCTCATAACCCTTGTAAACGATATAATCAGGCTTTCGCAGCTTGACGGCGGAGAAATCCCTTACGACAAAGAGCCTGTTGACCTTTATCAGGTTGCTTCCGAGGTGATATCAAGGCTTGCGCCTGTTGCCGAAAAAGCCGGTGTGACTCTTGCCGTGTCAGGCGAAAGCTCTTTTGTTGACGGCAATCGCCGCATACTCGATGAAATAATTTCAAACCTCTGCGACAATGCCATAAAATACAACTCCGCCGGAGGCCATGCCGAAGTTATCGTATCAGACAGGCAGATTACGGTCAGAGATGACGGCATAGGAATACCCTCCGATCAGCAGAGCCGCATATTTGAAAGGTTTTACAGAGTTGACAAGAGCCATTCCAAAGAGGTCGGAGGTACAGGACTTGGGCTTTCCATAGTCAAACATGGCGCAATGTATCACAATGCAGATATAAAAACAGACAGCACTCCTGGCGTCGGCACCTCCATCTCACTCTATTTCAGATAGACTGCAATATATTTTACACAGATTTAACACAATTCATAATTAAAATTTCATACTTGCCGTATATCATGTGCTCTGACATATGATATACGGAGGTATCTGATGAATATTTTTGATTTTCTATCCCTTATAGGGGGACTGGCACTGTTCCTGTTCGGTATGCAGGTTATGGGCAGCGCCCTCGAAAAAAAAGCCGGCGGTCAGCTTAATACCGTTCTTGACAAAATAACGGACAACCCTATCAAGGGCTTTGGTCTTGGTCTTGGCATAACTTCAATCATACAGAGTTCATCCGCCACCACTGTAATGCTGGTCGGACTTGTAAACTCTGAAATCATAACTCTCAAGCAGTCCATCTACGTTATAATGGGGGCCAATGTGGGTACCACCGTAACGGCATGGATTCTGAGTCTGACAGGCATAAGCGGCGACAGTGTGATAGTTCAGCTCCTGAAGCCGTCCTCGTTCACTCCGATCCTTGCACTTATAGGCATAATCTTCTATATGTTTGTAAAAAACACCGAAAAAAAAGATACAGGCATGATACTGCTGGGATTTGCCGTGCTGATGTACGGTATGGAAGCAATGTCAGGCTCTGTTTCGGGACTCAAAGATGTTGAGGGCTTCACAAATCTGCTCACCGTATTTTCAAACCCTGTTCTGGGCGTTTTGGCAGGTGCGCTGCTTACAGCAATAATACAGAGCTCGTCTGCCTCGGTCGGCATCCTGCAGGCACTGTCCACCACAGGCGCAATAACCTATGCATCTGCAATCCCTATCATCATGGGACAGAATATAGGCACCTGTGTTACAGCACTCATATCATCCATAGGCGCAAACAAAAACGCCAAGCGTGTTGCATTTGTCCACCTGTATTTCAATATAATCGGTACAATTGTGCTGCTGCTTCTGTTTTATGCCGTTAATGCTTTTGTAGATTTTGCATTCGTGGATATGCAGGCAAATCAGGTCGGAATAGCGATTGTGCACAGTATGTTCAATCTGCTTTGTACTGCGATGCTGCTGCCGTTTGGAGGTATGCTCGGAAAGCTGGCAACACTGACTATCAAAGATGCTCCTTCCAGGGAAGAAGCTTCTCTGCTTGATGAAAGACTGCTTGTTACTCCTTCAGTAGCGCTTGACCGCGCCGAAACCGTAACCGCAGAGATGGCAAATACTTCAATAAGCGCAATTAAAACAGCAATGCCGCTTCTCAGAAATTACGATGCCGGCACTGCAAAAGCCGTAAGAAAACATGAAAAAGAAGCTGATGTTTATGAAGATGCCATAGGCTCATACCTTGTAAAACTCTCCGGTGAAGATGTATCGGAAACCGAAAACCACAAAATAACGAAGCTTCTCAAGCTCATAGGAGATTTTGAAAGAATCTCCGACCATGCCGTAAACATTGTGGAATCTGCCGAAGAAATACACAGCAAGCATATTGAGTTCTCAGATGAAGCAAAGCACGAGATTTCAATATTAAAAAATGCGGTATTTGAAATTACGGATCTGGCCTGCGATGCTTTTACTGAAAACGATCTTGACAAGGCAGCTCTTGTAGAGCCTCTGGAACAGACCATAGATATACTGGTAGAGCAGATAAAGCTCCACCATGTACTGAGACTTCAAAAAAGCGAATGTACTATAGATCACGGGTTCGTACTGTCTGACATTCTTACAAATCTCGAAAGGATATCAGACCACTGCTCCAATATAGCGGCCTGCATCACTGAAATATCAGAGAACGCATCATTTGATATGCACAAGTATCTTGGCGATCTGAGAAACGATACGGAAGAATTCAAATCAAACTTCAAAATGTACAAGAACAAATATTCGCTTTAGGGCAGCAGAAAAGATACATCTCAATCAGGGCTTTTAAGCCGGTTGAAATGTATCTTTTATTTTTATATTCATATTACAGCACTATGCATATAAAGAAATCCCTGCCCTCGTCGGATATTTTCTGCAGTGAATTCTGTATCTTAACCCTTATATTCTCCGGCACATTTGACAGCTTGTTTTCCATCTGTTCCGTCACCATCTCCTGCAGGGATTTGCCGAATATATTGGTATCCCATATTTTTGACGGATCTGTTTCAAACTCTGTAAGCAGATATTTTATCAGATCCTCCGACTGCGCCTCGCTTCCCACCACAGGCGCAACCTCGGTGGTTATATCAGTCCGTATAATGTGCAGGCTCGGCGCCTTTGCCGTCATTCTTATTCCGAATTTGCTGCCCTGCCTGAAAATCTCAGGCTCCTGCAGCACCATTTCAGACAGTTTGGGCTGAACAATTCCGTATCCTTTTTCCTCTACCTGCTTCATGGCATCTTCAAGCTTGTCATAGGCTCTCTTTGAAGCCGCAAACTCCTTCAGCAGCGCAAAAAATCCGGCATCATCCGAAACCTCCTCGCCCAGCAGTTCCTCTACAACCCTGTAAAAAAGCCCCTGTGCAAGTTCAAGATTCACCTCCGCAGCACCTGTGCCAAGATCCATGCCGGCAATCGACACGCCTGTCACTATTTCACCGTCTGCAAGCTTTGAAATTCCTGTTTCTATGTCATCTACGCTTTCAAAGCTTTCGGCCCACCCTTTTATATTGTCTATCACTGCGGCTTTTATCCAGTGGTCTATATCAACGCCGTCCATAAACCCCGGCATATTAAAGCCTATCTGTGACACAGGGAACTGATACAGCACGCTCTGTAAAATCCCGTCAAGATCTGCCCTGCTCATCTTCATGCAGTCTACGGCCGTAACCGGAACCCTGTGTTTTTCTTTCATGGTCTTTACAAGGTCTGCTGTAAATCTGCTTTCCGGCTCCGCTGAATTTACGATTACCGCAAACGGCCTGCCAAGCTCCTTCAGTTCCTGTATGGTTCTGTCCTCTGCCTCTATGTATGCCTCCCGCCTGAGATCGCCTATGGTTCCGTCCGTTGTGACGGCTATACCTATTGTTGAATGGTCTGTTATCACCTTGCGAGTTCCTGTTTCGGCAGCTTCTGCAAATGTCATTTCCTCATCACTCCATGGAGTTCTGACCATTCTGGCTCTGCCCTCCTCCTCGCATCCCATGGCGCCGGGAACGAGATATCCCACGCAGTCCACCATTCTCACCTTGAAGCTGACATTGTGGGGAAGTGTCAGAGTAACAGCTTCTGCCGGCACAAATTTAGGCTCCGTTGTGGTTATGGTTCTGCCGCTTCCGCTCTGAGGCAGCTCATCAAGCACTCGCTGTCTTACATAAAGATTATCCACATTAGGAAGCACCATAAGATCCATAAACCTTTTGATGAAAGTTGACTTGCCTGTTCTGACGGGGCCTACCACTCCTGCGTATATGCAGCCCTGTGTTCTTTCTGCTATATTCCCGTATATATCTGAATTATTCAAAATAAAGACCTCCCCTTAGTATACTTGCTACAAGTATATTAAAGAGAGGCACCTGATATTCTGATATTATTTAATCATGCTCATAAATTTATCATAAAGCTCCGGAAATCTTTTTTTGACATTGACAGGCAGCCCGTCAAGCAGAAAACAATGACTTGTATATCCTGTTGCCGAAAGCTCTCCCGTACCTTTAATATATATACGGTAATCATATATAAGTCTGATGCCGTTGAATTTCTTCACTTTAATCTCAACTTCAAGCTCATCGCCGTATCTCAGAGAGGAATGATATCTGGCATAGGCGTCTACAACAGGAATGATTATTCCCATACGCTCTATTTCATCATATGGCATACCGCACTGCTCCATCATATCAAGCCTTGCCTCCTCAAACATACGTATGTAGTTGGTGTGATGAACTATAGCCATCTGATCTGTCTCATAATAGTTGACCCTGCGGCTGTATCTTCTGAACTGCATATTTACCTCCTAATCCACATCTGCAATAGCCAGCTTGAGCATCCCAAGCTCCAGATCATTTATCGCCATTTCCTTAACAAGATAATGCTGCAGCTTGCCTGTTGCCGTCATAGGCAGCTCTTTTACGAATTTGTAGTATCTCGGTCTTTTGAAGGTCGAAAGCATAGGCGACTGTACGCAGAATTTCGCAATTTCTCCCACTGTAAGGCTGTCATCCTCCGGCACTATGTACGCCACAACTGCTTCTCCTCTGAGGCTGTCGGGTACGCCTGCAACCGCAGACTGGTGAACCTTAGGATGCTCGTTAAGCACCTCTTCGATTATAGGGGGATAGATGTTTTCTCCTCCCGAGATAATCATATCGTCCTTGCGGCCTGCTATTGTAATGTACTGATTTTTGTCCCATGTCCCAAGGTCGCCTGTATATAGCCAGCCTCTGTAGAATTTGTTTTTTTCCTCCGCCTCGTTTTTGAAGTAACGGTATGAGGATTTAGGTGTCCTGATTATAACCTCGCCGATTTCAACCCCGTCCTTTGCTGCAAGTTCATCAGGCTCGCTTTTGCCGTCTTCTCTGACTTTGACAATCCTCACCTCGTCATCTGTGCATGAGCTTCCTGCGGTTCCTGACATTTCAGGCAGGTCATACGGTCTCAGGAAAGTATTCCAGAAAGACTCCGTAGTGCCGTAGCCGTTGAATATATTAGGTGTCAGAGTTTCCTGCACTTTGATGCAGTCGGCTCTTTCAAACGGCGAACCCATTGTAACTATGCCTCTAACCGATGACAGGTCAGCCTGAAATCTCCCCTGTGCACGCACAAGCATTTTAATTACAGACGGTACTCCTATAAGGAATGTAATGCCGTATTTTTCTGCGTATTTAAGGCTCAGCTGCGGCTGGAAGCTCCTGAGTATAACCACTCTGCCTCCTGCATAAAATGTAGGTGACGGTCCGCCCGAATGTATGCCCCCTCTGTGAAACCACGGAGTCATATTCATTGTGGTATCTGTGGTATTCATAGGAAAATGCATCATCACATCATGGCAGGTCAGAACCTCATTGGCATTGTTGACAGGTACTCCCTTGGGCTTGCCTGTGGTTCCCGAAGTATACAGCCTCATAACCTCATCATATATATGCGGTCTGAAATCTGTTTCAGGCTCCGCATCAGAGCTTTCTGCGACATAATCCTCATATCTGATATGCCCCTCCGGAAGCTCTCCGGTCCCCGCCATTATAATCACCTCAGGTTTGTGTGATGATATTTCAAGCGCCTTGACTGCATTGTCTTTCATCTCTGCGTCATATATATATACCTTAGGTCTGCTTGTTTCTATACATACTGCCGATTCTCCCGGTGAGAAGCCGGGGTTTGCAGGGCTTGTAACAGCGCCCAGTTTTTGCGGCGCCAGATACGAAAACACAAACTCCCTGCTGTTTGGAAGCTGATAAAACACAACATCTCCCTGCTTCACACCGCCTGCGAGAAGCGCATTTGAAAGCCTGTTGACATCCGCATTAAGCTCGTCATAGGTCCATGTGGTTTCATCAACGGGATCCACCATAGCCTCCCTGCTGCCGTATTTCCTTACAACACGCATAAATCCCGATATGTATGTGAAGTCCTCTTCAAAAACCTCTCTGAACATATCCTTTGCCTGCGGCGCCTCATAGCCCATCAGCTCATCTATCGACACATTCAGTGCCTTTGCCATTTTGAGTGCATATGACACTGTAGGCTCTGCCTGTGCATAACAGTATTTTTTTATCATATTGTAGGTTATGCCTGTTTCATTGGCAAGGACAGTCATATTTATTCCTGCGTTTTCTATAGCTTTTTTAAGATTATCTGCAAAATTCATCTGTTTATCCATAAAAGTATCTCCTTTTGAACTTTAATTCACAACATACAGTATATATCCATATATTTTATTATTCAAGGCAATTATAATTCAGTTACATACACATAAAAAACGCAGCACTGCGCCGGATTTCCTGTATTAACATACCGAAGGCAGTAAAAAACTGTCGTAAGCATCATCTGAAGCCCTGCCTGTTCTCCCTTTTCCAAGAGGATCATGTCCGTAGACACTGCTTAAAAAATCCATCTTTTAATGTGCTTAAAAT
The DNA here is from genome assembly GCA_963609975.1 of bacterium. GTDB lineage: Bacteria > Bacillota > Clostridia > Peptostreptococcales > Anaerovoracaceae > UMGS973. Next base: position 9,854 of record CAVDMD010000038.1, read on the forward strand.
ACCTCTGCACTTCATAAAATCTCCTCCTTTTTTTCTTTTCTATAGCGTTAATGATATTTAACCTTATTTCGTTACAGTTTTCCCGAAAAAAACGATAAATTTTCTGAATAATATTTTTTAGCCGCTTTACTCAAATAAATCTTGACCCTGTTTTTTTACAGTTATATAATTGTATACGATAATACAATTACGATTCGGGAGGATATTATGGGTAAAACACTATCTTATAAGATTCTGGAAAATCACCTCTTGGCAGGCGAACTTGTTCCGGGAGAAGAAATCACAATCAAAATTGACCAGACCTTGACTCAGGACTCGACAGGCACTATGGTATACCTGCAGCTTGAGGCAATGGAAGTTGACAGAATACAGACAGAGCTTTCGGTTGCGTACATAGATCACAACACACTTCAGACAGGCTTTGAAAACGCAGACGACCATGCGTTTATCAAAAGCGTTGCAAAGCGTCACGGCGTACTGTTCTCAAAGCCGGGCAACGGCATATGCCACCAGCTTCACCTTGAAAACTACGGCAAACCCGGCAAGACGCTTCTTGGCTCAGACAGCCACACACCTACAGGCGGCGGCATGGGTATGATAGCCATAGGCGCAGGCGGACTTGATGTTGCGGTAGCTATGGCAAAGGGCACATACACCCTCAAATGTCCAAAGGTTGTAAACGTGCATCTGACAGGCAAGCTCAATCCGTGGACTTCAGCCAAGGATGTAATTCTTTATGTACTGCAGCAGCTTACAGTCAAGGGCGGCGTGGGCAAAATCATAGAATACACAGGCGAAGGCGTTAAATCGCTGTCACTTACGGACAGAGCTACAATAACCAATATGGGTGCAGAACTGGGAGCTACAACCTCAGTATTCCCAAGTGATGAAAACACTCTTGAATACCTGAAATCACAGGACCGAGAAGCCGACTACACACCGCTTGCGGCTGATGCAGACGCAGTTTATGATCAGACTCTTGAGGTTAATCTTTCAGAGCTTGTTCCTCTTGCTGCAAAACCTCACAGCCCTGACAATGTAGACAGCGTTGACAATATAGGCGAAATCAGAATAGATCAGGTTGCAATAGGAAGCTGCACCAACTCCTCCTACGCGGATCTGATGAAAGTTGCGCAGATATTAAAAGGCCGCAGGGTACACCCTGACGTAAGCCTCGTAATCTCACCGGGCTCCAGCAAGATACTTACAAAGCTTGCCGAAAACGGCGCGCTTGCAGTAATGATTTCAGCAGGTGCAAGAATCATCGAAAACGCCTGCGGACCTTGCATCGGTATGGGACAGTCACCTAAATCAGGGGCTGTATCACTTCGTACCTTCAACAGAAACTTCAAGGGAAGAAGCGGGACTCTCGATGCCTCGGTATACCTTGTAAGCCCTGAAACAGCAGCAATTTCAGCAGTAACGGGCGTACTCACAAACGGAGCGAAAACAGACGCGCATCTTACTGAAATCACACCTGAATTTTTCCCTAAAAACGATAACTTTATCGTATATCCCAAGGGAACAGACAAGACAAACACAGAGGTTGAAATGGGGCCGAACATCAAACCGTTCCCGAGAAATGTGGCGCTGCCTGAAACAGTTACAGCAAAAGTGGCGCTTCACCCGGGCGACAACATTACTACAGACGACATAATGCCGTCAGATTCAAGACTTCTGCCTTACAGATCGAATATACCTCATCTTGCAAACTACTGCTTTGAAAAAATCGACAGCACATTTGCGGGAAGGTGCCTTGAATTCAAGGAATGTGCCATAGTGGGAGGCGACAACTACGGACAGGGATCCAGCAGAGAACACGCAGCTCTTGCTCCTCTGTACCTTGGAGTCAAATTCATAATCGCCAAATCATTTGCAAGAATTCACCGTTCAAACCTCATAAACAGCGGAATTATTCCACTTGTATTCAACAACCCTGCTGACTATGACGACTTTGAAATCGGTCAGAGCCTTGCAATCGAAAACGCACCTGCTCAGGTAAAGAGCGGCACTGTACTGGTTAAAAACCTCGACACAGGCAAAACTTATGAAACATCAACAAACTTCACTCCTGCAGAAATCACACTGATTATGGCAGGCGGCAAAATCAATTCAATGAAGGAGGCCTGAAGTGAGCTATATAAACGATTTTGAAAAAATTATTGCAGAGCAGATTGCAAGAGTCGAAAAAATGAAAAACAATATGACATTTACCGACTTTGCCTCTGCCGATAAAATCACCATAGGGCTTATCGACGGCGACGGTATCGGTCCTGTAATCCTTAAAACCGCAAAAAACGTACTCAATGTTCTGCTTGCGGATGAAATCGCCTCGGGCAGAATAGTGCTAAAGGAAATCGCCGGGCTTACACTCGAAAACAGAATAGAAAAAATGCAGGCGGTTCCCGATGATGTGCTTGCAGCCATCAAGGAGTGCGACGTGCTCCTCAAGGGGCCTACAACAACACCAAGCAAAAACAGCGGGCTTCCGAATATCGAAAGCGCCAATGTAACCCTCAGAAGAGAGCTTGATCTGTTCGCAAATGTAAGACCTGTTTCCATCCCCGAAAAAAACATCGACTGGATATTCTACAGGGAAAACACAGAGGGCGAATATGCACTTGGCAGCCGCGGTATAGATATAACGGATGAAATTTCAATGGATTTCAAGGTTACTACGGATATAGGCACCAGACGTCTTGCAAAGGCGGCTTTTGAATATGCCAGAGCAAACGGCAACCTCAATGTGTCGATAATAACCAAGGCTAATATTATGAAAAAAACAGACGGCAAGTTTCTTGACATATGCAGCCAGGTTGCAAAAGAATATCCCGAAATCAGAACAGACGACTGGTTTGTTGACATAACCGCAGCAAATCTTGTCAATGAGCAGATAAGATCAGACTTCAACGTATTCATACTGCCTAACCTCTATGGTGACATAATTACGGACGAAGCCGCTCAGATTCAGGGCGGCGTGGGAACCGCAGGAAGCGCAAACATAGGCTCAAGCTATGCGATGTTTGAGGCAATTCACGGCTCGGCACCGAGAATGGTTGCAGACGGTATCGCAGATTATGCGGATCCGTCCAGCATACTGAGAGCCGCAGAGATGATGCTGAGGCACATGGGTATGTCCGCCAAGGCTGACATACTGTCACAGGCTATTGACCATGCGCGTTCAAATACGAATATGTCAGGCGACGGCAGAGGAGATACTGCCGATACATTTGAAAAATATGTAACAGAGAGACTATAGGAGGTGCTATGCCCGTTTTTAATTACAGTGATGATAAGAGCTCCTCAAACGTTCCTCTTTCGTCAGTCCTTTTTGCAAGAATACAAAAGGACATACTTACCGGTGACATACGCCCCGGCGAAAAACTTACGGAGCAGAGAATATGCGACAGGTACAAGGTAAGCAGAACTCCTGTCAGAGAGGCGCTGCGCCAGCTCGAAAAAGAAAGTCTGATTGAAAACATACCCAACCGCGGCGCTTTTGTGATAGGGTTTACCAATCAGGATATAATTGATATGTTTGAGCTCAGAAGCACTTACGAGATTCAGGCCGCAAGGTGGGCAGTGGAGAGAATAGCCGATGATGAAATGGAGGCTCTTGAAGAAACCTTTGAGTTTATGGAGTTTTATACAATGAAAAAAGATATTGACAAGATGCTCAATATCAATATAAATTTTCATCAGAACATATACAGGGCAGCCCACAACAGAATGCTGCTCAACACGCTGTCATCATACCAGCTGTATGTAAAATACACCAATAATTTTGATTATGACGACCCCGAAGAATATCTCGAAACCGTTTTGGAAGAGCACAGAAAAATCTTTGAGGCAATCAAAAACAAAGATGAAGATGCGGCAGCCGCCGCTATGAAGGAGCATATGGACAGCTCCAGAATACGCAGGATTTCAAAGTTCTAAACAGACAGAAAGCAGAAATACCCGACAAAGGTGCTTCTGCTTTTTGGTTTTGCTTTTATTCTGCTCTGTTGAGCCGTTTTATTCTCTCTACGATTTCGGAGGTTTTCTCGCCTATGGCATAAAACTCTTTGCAGTCTATTGAAGATACGTCAATATCCCCATACAGCTCATCATATTTAAGGATGTTTTTCATGCCTCCTGTATCTCTGATGCCTCTGACCTCACAGGTAGTCTGAAACATTACGGCTTTTTTGAGGTCATATCCGTTTATCCTTTTGCCTGTCATATAGCAGCAGTAATAGTACTGATCCTCTGTAATGCTGCCGTGGTCAGGCTCTGTTTCGTATTCCGAAATCATCTCATCAAATGATGACAGTCTGCGGGTTTCTCTTGCAGCAGCTCCCGCAGAGGCTTTTGTTCTGCCTTTGCCTCTGACAAGCCCTATTACCAGCATTAAAAGAAATATCACAATAAATACTGTAAGAATTTTTATAAACATATCTCCTCCTGATGTTACGCCTGTTAATAGCTTTCTTTGATAGTGCCTTTTCGGTATGCGTCAACCAGCGCCCTGAGGTTTTCAACCTGGCTTTCAAGCTCTCTGCCGTCATCGGAGCTTCTGACGCTCATTCTCTCAGGCAGCACCTCTACAGTTCTGATTAACGGTCTGTGAAAATGCTGCGTGCCGTCCTCTCTCAGCGGCTCATACGGCTTGTGCTCCGAAAGCGCCATAAACCTTGAATTGAATATAAAGGTGTAGCCTGCAATTCCGGTGGTTTTCTGGTATGCCTTGGATATGCCGCCGTCTATTACAAACAGCTTGCCGTCGCCCTTGACAGGACTTTCGCCGTCTTTAATCTTGACAGGCACGTGTCCGTTTAATATATGTGATTTCTCAGGATCGAGTCCGAATTCCTCGAGTATCATCTCGCAGGTTTCTCTGCTGTCACGATATTTGTAGTACGGCTTCGTATGCTCCTTGTGTGTTTTTTTGTCTGCTATGAAGCATCTTTCAAAGGTAGTCATCTGGTCCTTGCCAAACAGCGGTGAATTGCTGCCAAGCCACAGGAACCACATCAGGTCGCCGCCTCTGCCGACTTCCTCTGATTCAACAGGGTTGAAATACGCTTTTCTGACCTGATCGTCAATATAGTCCATAAGAGCCTTGCCTCTGACCTTCTTGCCGTTTATAACGCATTCTTCAAATGTGCCGTCCTCATTCAGAGGTATGCAGCCGTGGTAAAGCAGATTGCCGTTGCTGACAGTATACATCGCTCCATGGCTGTAAAGAAATCTGATGTGCCTCTGGAGCTTTTCGCTCTGCAGGAATGCAGCCTCAAGCGCTGACATTACTTCTTTTTCCTCAGGTGTAATATCATACGGATCCTCCGGATTCACCGTAGGGAATTTTTTGTCCTTCAGTTCATAGGTTTCTCCTTTTATGACTATTGTGCCTTTTTCGTAGTCTATCTTGTCAAGGAGCTTCCTGCCCTCAAGATGAAATTCCGGATGGTTTTTGATTCTGTGCCCCTCAATCTTGAACTGCAGTATTGATATGGCCTTGTTCATTTTGGCCGCAAGGCTTTCGTCAACCTGATCGTATACGTTTTTTTCGATTATATGAGGCTTGAAGGCTTCACATGGGTCATCGCCGTAAAACTTCTGCGCAAACGACGCAAGAGGCCTCAGGTTTATGCCGTAGCCGATTTCAAGCATATCAAAATTGTTGTAGCTGATGTTCATTCTCAGCACGTTGGCTATGCACGCCCAGTTGCCTGTTGCCGCGCCCATCCAGACTATATCGTGGTTGCCCCACTGAAAATCGACATCGTGATATTCCATGAGGAAATCCATGATTTTGTCGGGATGCGATCCTCTGTCGAATATGTCGCCTATTATGTGAAGTCTGTCAACTGCAAGCCTTGACACTGTTTCGGCCGCCTGTATTATGTAATCCTCCGCAACACCGCATTCGACTATCGAATTGATAATCTCGCTGTAGTATCTGGAACGGTTCTCCTCATCATATGCGTGCATCAGCTCGTCCATACTGTAATCCGCATATTCGGGAAGCCTTCTTCTGACTTTTTTGCGGGTGTATTTGTGTGACACCGATTTGCATATTTCGATAAGCTGGTATATTGTTTTGCGGCACCAGCTGTCAAAATCCTGTTCTGTTTTTTTGCGGCGCTTAATCTCTGCGGGAGCATTGTATACAAGAGCCGCAAGTCTTTCGCGCTCTTTCTCTGTGAGATCGTCTCCGAAAATCTCATCTATCTTAGATGCTATAACTCCCGATGCGCTTTTGATCATATGTATAAAAGCCTCGTGCTCTCCATGGAGGTCGCTCAGGAAATACTCTGTGCCCTTTGGCAGCGCTAAAATAGCGCTGAGGTTGATTATCTCCGCCGAAGCCGCTTTTATATTCGGGTACTCCTTTGACAGAAGCCTTAAAAATTTTTCGTCCATATGAAATCCTCTCTCTTTATATTCATATAGACTAAGTTTACCATTTTCAATCCTGTTTTACAATGAAAAACGGAAGTTGTTAACCTTTTTATTAATATCGGTTGACAATAGCTTTTTCTTTCGCTATAATAGCCGTATCTTAAACAAAAAGGAGAACTACAGATGAACACTCAGACAATATCCTCTCAGAGAACCAGATCAGTAATACTGTGTGCCATGTTTGTGGCGCTGATTGCCATATGCTCATGGATTTCAGTTCCCTCCGCAGTGCCGTTCACACTGCAGACCTTTGCGGTGTTTCTGACAGCAGGGCTTCTGGGAACAAAGAGGAGTATGGCTGCAATCGTATGCTATATTATCATCGGAAGTATAGGCGTTCCTGTTTTTGCAGGATTTCAGGGAGGTTTCGGTGTTGTGGCAGGGCCCCTTGGCGGATATATAATAGGGTTTATTTTTACAGCACTCATAACAGGGCTTGTAATTGACCGCTTCGGAAGCGGCACGGTTCCGGCGGCCTCCGGCATGGTGCTTGGCCTTATCGCCTGCTACACATTCGGTACGGTATGGTTTACATACATATATACGGGCGACCTCACATGGTCAGGACTTGCGGCCTCTCTTTCGATGTGCGTGATACCTTTCATAATCCCCGATATCATTAAAATCACTCTCGCTGTGATACTTACACAGCGCCTCAAAAAACATATTAATAAAGTCTGATGAAATAAATCATCAGACTTTTTGCTTTGCTGTATTTCTATTTTTTGAATGCTATGAAAAGCAGTGCGCTCACAAGCAGGGCAAACGGATAAAACAGATAAGGTATTATGCTTACCGTGGATATTCCCGCAAGGCCTGCCGCTATGAGAAGCTGCGCGCCGTAAGGAATGATTCCCTGCCATACGCAGCTGAATATGTCCATTATCGAAGCTGTACGCTGAGGTGAAACGCCAAACTCCTCGCTTACGTTCTTGGCTATAGGGCCTGCCGCCACAATTGCAACCGTATTGTTTGCAGTAGCTATGTCCATGGCTGATGTCAGCAGAGCAATTCCAAGCTGTCCGCCTTTGCTGCCCTTGAAATTTTTTCTTATGAACTGCAGTATGGCCTCAAATCCGCCGTTTTCTCTGATAAGTCCGCTCATTGAAGCAACCAGCACTGTAACTATCATTGTTTCAAACATTCCCGAAACGCCTGTTCCCATCGATGAGAACGCAGCTGCAACTCCTGCCGAACCTGTTGCAATACCTACAACAAAGTACGCTATAATGCCTGTGCCCAGAACTATGAACACATTGATACCGCATAGAGCCATTATGAGAATGCCGAAGTACGGCAGCGCCTGCCAAATGTTGTAGTCGAAGCTTCCTACATCAACAGCTCCGCCTCTGAGTGATATTACAACCAGAATTATAACTGTAAGTATCGCCGCCGGCAATGCTATCGGGAAGTTTTCTCTGAACTTATCCTTCATTTTGCAGCCCTGTGTTTTGGTTGCTGCAATTGTTGTATCGGATATAAAGGAAAGATTGTCGCCGAACATAGCGCCGCCTACCACTGAGGCTATGCAAAGCTGCATATTAAGATCGGCTCCTGTCGCAACGTTCATTGCCACAGGCACAATTACGGAAATTGTACCGCATGAAGTACCCATTGCCATTGATATGACGCAGGCTATTACAAACAGTCCTGCGATGGCAAAGCCTGACGGAATTATCGAAAGCAGCAGGTTCGCAGCACTTGACGCACCGCCTGCCCCCTCTGCAACTCCGCTGAAAACTCCCGCCATCAGGAATATAAACAGCATTATCGTTATATTGTCATCACCTATGCTTTTTGCACAGACGCTGATTTTGTCATCAAATTTAAGCTCTCTGTTCTGCGCAAAAGCAACTGCAAGACCTATCATAAATGCGACTACCGCCGACATTACATAAAATCCCATTCCGCCCTCTACAGGGTTTATGTACTCAAAATAAATACCGCTTCCAAGATAAAATACCAAAAAAACTAATATGGGCAGCAAACCTGCTGCATTTGCTTCTTTTTTCATTAGTGCCTCCACTGAAATATAAAATAACGTACTTAAATAATATATCAAATATATCCAGTTTTAGCAAGGGTCAAAAAATCAGCTGCTTACCGCTTGTATGTATTGATAATAAAGACTTATGAATTTGGATTTTATTATCATATTGTGTTATACTTTTTATATTAACAATAAATATATACAGCAGCATGGCAAATAAAATCCACAGGTATATTACAGATCAATAACCGGACAAGCTGTGCAAAACATCTTCTGGGACAGATTTTACAAGCCTGATGAGCTTCATCCTAAGACGGCTAATACAATAATTAAACAGGCAGGGCTTAAACAACCCTGCCTAAGGAAGGCGAATATTATGAAACTTTTATACCCCGCTATATTTACACCTTTTGGCGACAGAGAGGGATACACTGTAGTTGTGCCTGATCTTCCCGGCTGCGTAACTGAAGGAGACAGCCTTACAGAGGCTATAGAGATGGGTGCTGATGCTGCAAGCGGCTGGATCCTTGGAGAAATTGAGGAAGGTAGCAGTTTTCCTGCTGCCAGCAACTTAAAAGATATTAAAACCGGCGATGACAGCTTTGTAAGTTTTCTTGTTCTTGATATGTGAGCAGCATGGAACTGAGGCCGTAAGAAGGAATACAACTATTCCTGCATGGCCTGATACCTATGTTCAAAAAATCATTTAAGCCTTTCAAAAGCAGTTCAGGACAGTTTACTGAGCCTTGCA
>CAVDMD010000039.1:0-18862 GCA_963609975.1 bacterium
TCTGTCTGTCTGTCTGTCTGTCTGTCTGTCTGTCTGTCTGTCTGTCTAATTATGGACGTCAGCTTCATTTTGTCAAGACCTTTCTGCAAAAAAACACTTCTTTTTTTCTAACTGCGGAAATCCCGCACTGTTTTTACTAATAGAAAATTATACAGGATAAACGCCGCTTTTTCAATAGCCTGAAGATAATTTTTTTATAACTGGAATGAAAAATGCTTTTACCTTTAGAATAAAGACATATTATCATAAACAGCTCCAACAAAGGAATCTAAGCAGTTTCCTACCTTAATCACTGTAATTTCTCTATCAGCTCATATTCATCATAAAATCCCTGTCAGAGAGTCTGTAAGAAATGATGCGCTGCTCTGCCGTTTTTGAGAATAACAACCTCTCCTCCGTTTTGTACAATCTGAAGATACTTGCCGAAATTGTTCTGAAATTCGGCTGCATTAACAGTATACATATAAGAACAGCTCCTTCCTGTTTGAATATAGAAAAGACACCGGGGCTAACCGATGTCTTAAGTATAGATTTTGTTAAACCAGCTCTACAAATACCACCTCAGCATTGTCACCCTGTCTAGGTCCAAGCTTGAGAATTCTGGTGTATCCACCGTTTCTGTCTGCGTATTTAGGAGCTATATCTTCAAACAGCTTTGTTACAACGCTTTCATCAAATACATATCCAAGGACCTGTCTTCTGGCATGTAAATCTCCACGCTTTGCTAAAGTAATCATTTTTTCAGCTATTCTTCTTGTTTCCTTAGCTCTGTCCTGTGTAGTCTGGATTCTGCCATACTTGAAAAGGTCAGTTACTAGGTTTCTAAGCATGGATTTTCTGTGAGCTGAAGGTCTGCCCAGCTTCTTATATCCTGGCATAGCTTTTGTTCTCCTTTCCTGTCTATTTCACGTTATTCTTCGTTAGGTTTCAATTCAAGACCTAATTCTTCTAGTTTGTGTTTTACTTCGTCTAAGGATTTCTTACCAAGGTTTCTAACCTTCATCATATCCTCTTCTGAACGCTGAGTAAGCTCTTCTACAGTATTGATAGCCGCTCTCTTGAGGCAGTTGAATGAACGAACCGAAAGCTCGAGTTCTTCAATTGTCATTTCAAGAGCTTTTTCTTTCTGGCTTTCTTCTTTTTCGACCATGATTTCCATTGATTCTGTATCATCGGTAAGCTCTATAAACAGGTTCAGATGCTCCTGCATTATTTTAGCTCCGATTGACACACCCTCTTCAGGTCTGATGGATCCGTCAGTCCAGATTTCAAGTATAAGCTTGTCATAGTCTGTAACCTGACCTACTCTTGTGTTTTCAACCGTAAAGTTCACTTTTTTGACCGGCGTGAAGATTGAGTCAACAGGGATTACCGCAATTGGAGTATTCTCTGTTTTGTTCTGCTCTGCAGGAACATAGCCTCTGCCTCTTGCCAGATTGATTTCGATAACAAGCGATGCACCTTCTTCGAGTGTTGCAATGTGCAGATCCGGATTGAAGATTTCCATATCAGCATCACCGATGATATCGGCAGCCGTTACTTCCTTAGGACCTATTGCATTGATCAGCACTCTCTTGGTGTTCTCACCGTTTAACCTTACAGCGAGTTTTTTAAGGTTTAAGATTATTTCAGTAACATCTTCCTTCACTCCTGGTATGGTTGAGAATTCGTGAAGTATTCCGTCGATTTTAACTGATGTAACTGCGGCTCCGGGAAGTGAGCTTAAGAATATTCTTCTAAGGCTGTTCCCCAAGGTAGTTCCATAACCTCTTTCGAGAGGTTCAACTATGAATTTACCATAGTTGGGATCTTCATTTGAATATATACATTCAATTGTTGGTTTTTCGATTTCTATCATTAAAAACCCTCCCTTTCATCCAAGATTCTAACTTCTTAAATCAGATTACTTGGAGTATAATTCGACGATTAGATGCTCTGCAACAGGTGTGTCGATCTGATCTCTTGTAGGAAGTGATAAAATCCTGCCTTCAAGTTTCTCTGTATCAACGCTCATCCATGCAGGAACTGTTATAATCATATCTTTGATTTCCTTGAACTTAGGTGAGCTTGCGCTCTTGTCTTTAACCTTAACTACATCTCCGGCCTTTAATTCCATTGAAGGGATTGTGGCTTTTTTTCCGTTTACTGTGAAATGACCGTGAGTTACAAGCTGTCTTGCTTCTTTTCTTGAGGAAGCAAGGCCAAGTCTGAATACCACGTTGTCTAATCTTGTTTCAAGAAGAATTAACAGGTTTTCACCGGTAATTCCGGATTTCTTGGCAGCCTTGTCAAACAGATTTCTGAACTGGGTTTCCTGAAGTCCGTAAAATCTCTTTGTCTTCTGTTTTTCTCTTAACTGGTTACCATAGTCTGACTGTTTTTTTCTGCTCTGTCCATGCTGACCGGGAGCGTAATTTCTTCTTTCAAGTGCACATTTGCCACTATAGCATCTTTCACCTTTTAAGAACAGTTTCTGTCCTTCTCTTCTGCATAATTTGCAGTTAGCGTCTGTATATCTTGCCATCTTAAATTACTCCTCCTTTCCTAGACTCTTCTTCTCTTCGGCGGTCTGCATCCGTTGTGCGGTATAGGTGTGATATCTCTGATCATTGTGATATCAAGACCTGCAGTCTGAAGTGCTCTGATTGCAGCTTCTCTTCCGGATCCCGGACCTTTAACGTATACTTCAACTGTCTTCAAACCATGTTCCATTGCAGCTTTTGCAGCAACCTCAGCAGCCTGCTGTGCAGCAAATGGTGTTGATTTTTTTGAACCCTTGAAGCCAAGTGAACCTGCACTTGACCATGATAATGCGTTGCCGCTCATATCTGTAAGAGTTACAAGAGTGTTATTAAAGGTAGCCTGAATATGAGCCTGGCCTTTTTCAACGTTCTTGCGCTCTTTTTTCTTTTTTCTAACTGCTTTTTTTACAGCTTTAGCCATATCAATCTACCTCCTTACTTCTTCTTTCTTCCTACAGTTCTCTTAGGACCCTTACGGGTTCTTGCGTTAGTCTTGGTTTTCTGGCCTCTTACAGGAAGTCCTCTTCTGTGTCTGATGCCTCTGTAGCATCCGATTTCCATTAATCTCTTAATGTTCAGCGATACTTCTCTTCTGAGATCACCTTCTACAAGGTACTCCTCATCAATAATCTTTCTGATTTTACCGGCTTCCTCCTCTGTTAAATCCTTAACTCTTGTATCAGGATTGATTCCGGCTTTTTCTAAGATCAATGTTGCTGTTGGTCTGCCGATTCCATAGATATAAGTCAGACCGATTTCTACTCTTTTTTCTCTGGGTAAGTCTACACCAGCAATACGAGCCATACTTTTCTCCTTCCCCCATCTTCCGTCGCCTTATCAGGGTGGCAATATAGACGGGATCACATAATATAAGTGGTGACTTCTGAGGCAGCAGCCCTGAACCTGCCGCCGTCACATAAAAACTGATTAACCCTGTTTCTGCTTGTGCTTAGGATTTTCACAGATAACCATTACTTTTCCTTTTCTTTTGATAACTTTGCACTTTTCGCAGATAGGTTTTACGGAAGCTCTAACTTTCATTGTTTTATTCCTCCTGATCTACTTATCCCTCCAAGTAATTCTGCCTCTTGACAGGTCATAGGGTGAAAGCTCAACCTTAACTCTGTCTCCCGGAAGAATCCTTATGAAGTTCATTCTGATTTTTCCTGAAACGTGTGCAAGCACTTCGAAACCGTTGTCCAGCTTAACAACAAACATTGCGTTAGGCTGTGCGTCAACAACAGTACCTTCTGCTTCGATGACGTCTGTCTTCGCCATATTCTACACTCCTTTTCCAGCTTGTGTTTATCAAGCTATAATGTAAGCAGCTGTGGCTCACCATCAGTTATAACGACAGTATTCTCATAATGAGCTGCCAGTTTGCCGTCAGCGGTAACAACAGTCCAGTTGTTGAGCAGAGTTTCAACCTCATAGGTTCCCTCTGCTATCATAGGTTCGATGGCAAATACCATACCTGCCGCAAGTCTGGGGCCTCTGCCCGCTCTGCCGTAGTTAGGTATCTGAGGGTCCTCATGCATTGCCCGGCCTACACCATGTCCTACAAAATCCCTTATTACCGAAAATCCTTCTCCTTCAGCTTTCATCTGAATAGCATTGGATATGTCTGAAAGTCTGTATCCGACTTTGCAGTATTCAAGGCCTGCAAAGAAGCTTGCCCTTGCCGCCTCTATGATTTTACGGGCAACAGGGCTTATCTGACCGATTCCGTAAGTTCTGGCTGCATCACTTACATAACCCTTGTGCGTTGAACCCACATCCACGCTGACTATGTCGCCTTCCTGTATAATCCGTTTTTTGCTTGGTATGCCGTGAACCACCTCTTCGTTGATCGACACGCAGGCGCTGGCGGGAAACCCGCCGTAGCCTTTGAATGTGGGAATCATATTGTGTTCCCTGATTGTTTTTTCAACGAATCTGTCCACGTCTTTTGTTGTCATTCCCGGCCTGATGAATGTTTCAAGCTCTTCGAGAATGTACTTTGTAACCTTACCGGATTCTCTCATTATTTCTATCTCTTCCGGTGATTTAATGATAATCATTTTATTCTCCTAAAGCTCTTACGATATCAGCAAATACGTTCTCCAGACCTGTTGCACCGTCTATATTTGCTATGCATCCGGCCTTTGTATAATAATCTACAAGAGGCTTTGTCTGGGAATCATATACTGAAATTCTGTTTTCGGCAGTCTCTACTGTATCATCATCTCTCTGGAACAGCTCGCCTCCGCAATAGTCGCACACGCCTTCCTTTTGAGGAGGTATGTTTGTAACATGGAATGAAGCTCCGCATTTTTTGCAGACTCTTCTTCCTGTAAGTCTTGCGATAAGCTCTGCTTTTTCGACTTCGAGATTAATGACAGTATCTATCCTGCTGCCGTTTGCTGACAGAAATTCGTCAAGCTTCTGAGCCTGAAAAACTGTTCTCGGAAATCCGTCAAGCAGAAATCCGTTTTTACAGTCATCTTTAAGAAGTCTGTCTGTAGCAATCTCAACTACAAGTTCGTCCGGAACCAGCTCACCTCTGTTCATATATTCCTGGGCTTTTTTTCCGAGCTCGGTTCCGTTCTTGATGTTTTCCCTGAATATATCGCCTGTCGATATGTGAGGTATGTGGTATTTGTCAACGATGTTTACCGCCTGCGTACCTTTACCTGCACCCGGAGGCCCTAATAGTATAAGATTCATTTTGTTCTCCTATTTCAAAAATCCCTGATAGTTTCTCATAACCATCTGATTTTCAAGCTGTTTCATTGTGTCAAGAGCAACACCGACTGCGATAAGAAGTGATGTTCCTCCGAACTTAAAGTCTATAGCTGTAAAGTTGCCTATGATCAACGGCATTATTGCAATTACAGCCAGGAAAATAGCTCCTGTGAAAGTGATTCTGTTCATTACTTTCTGTAAGTATTCAACAGTAGGTCTGCCCGGTCTTATTCCCGGTACGAATCCTCCGTTTGCCTTCATATTGTCTGCAACCTCCATAGGATTGAAGGTAACTGCAGTATAGAAGTAAGTGAAGAATATGATCAGTATAGCATAGAATATGCTGTAAACATATACTCCCGGAGTACCGTTTGTTGAGAGCCATTTAGTCATAAACTCCGAAAATCCTGTGTTAGGCCAGAAGTAAACCAGTGTCTGCGGCAGCTGTAACAGCGACATACCGAAGATTACAGGAATAACTCCCGCCTGATTGACTTTTAGAGGAATATGTGTTGACTGTCCGCCATACATTTTTCTTCCTACAACTCTCTTTGCATACTGCACCGGGATTCTTCTCTGACCCTGCTGTATCTCGATAATAACCAGGATTACCAGTACAGCAAACGCAAGGAAGAGGAAAATACCAACCAGTGAAATTGCACCTGACTTATAATTTGAGTAAGCTGACATGATTGCGCTTGGTACTCTTGCAACAATGCCGCCAAAGATTATAAGGGAAATTCCGTTGCCTATGCCATGCTCGTTGATAAGCTCTCCAAGCCACATCAGGAATGCGGTTCCGGCTGAAAGCACGAATACCACAACTGTGATATGGAAGAAATCTGTGTTAAGCAGATACTGCTTGAATATACCCAGTGTCATTCCAATCGCCTGCACAAAAGCCAGTGCGACTGTCAGATATCTTGTATATCTGGCAATTTTTTTTCTTCCTTCAACGCCTTCCTTGGCAAGTCTTTCAAGAGCAGGTATTGCGATTGTAAGCAGCTGCAGTACAATCGATGCGGTAATATATGGTGTAATACTTAAAGCAAATATTGTAAGGTTACTGAAAGCACCACCTGAGAACAGGTCGAATAATTCAAACAGTCCTGAATCACCGTTGAATGCCTGATCCAGAATGTCTCTGTTAATTCCCGGCACAGGAATGTTAGAGCCTATTCTGAACACTACCAGCATCAGCAATGTGAATATTATCTTCTTTCTTATGTCAGGAATTTTCCATGCCTTGCCAATAGTCTTTAGTACTTCCATATTAGATTACCTCTACCTTTCCTCCGGCAGATTCTATTTTTTCAATTGCTGTTTTTGTGAACTTGTGAGCCTGAACAGTTAAATTCTTTTCAAGCTTACCGTCGCCAAGAATCTTGATACCATCCTTTACCTGTTTAACCAATCCTGCTTCTTTGAGCATTTCAGGTGTAACAACTGTTCCTGCTTCAAATCTGTTCAAAGCATCGACATTGAGAACTGTGTATTCAGTTCCCCAGATGTTAGTGAAGCCTCTCTTTGGAAGTCTTCTGTAAAGCGGCATCTGGCCACCTTCAAATCCAAGTCTTACTCCGCCGCCGCTTCTTGAATTCTGACCGTTCATACCTCTGCCTGCAGTTGTACCGTTGCCTGTACCTGTACCGCGGCCTTTTCTTTTAGGGTTCTTTGTTGAACCGCCGGCAGCCTTTAACTCATGAAGTTTCATATCTTTTGCACCTCCATTCCTACAGTTCTTCTACAGTAACAAGATGCGATACTTTATCAACAGCGCCACGAGTTACAGGGCTGTCAACCAATTCTACTGATGCGTGCATCTTTTTTAGTCCTAATGCTTCTACAACTTTTTTCTGTTTTGGGGAAGCACCAATAGTACTCTTTGTTAAAGTAACTTTAATCATCTTTGCCATTGTTCTTCCTCCTTATCCTAAAATTTCTTCAGGTGTTTTGCCTCTTAATCTTGCAACGTCTTCTGCAGTTACAAGTGATTTAAGGCCTTCTAATGTTGCATAAGCCATGTTACCTGTGTTGTTTGAGCCGATTGACTTTGCTCTTACGTCTTTGATTCCTGCAGCTTCAAGTACAGTTCTTACAGATGAACCTGCGATTACTCCGGTACCTTCTGCAGCCGGCATCAGTAATACTCTGCCCGCTCCGAACACACCAAGCTGTCTGTGTGGAATTGTTGTTCCTACTGTCGGAACACTGATTAAATTTTTCTTTGCATCTTCTGTAGCTTTTCTTACAGCTTCAGGTATTTCTATAGCCTTACCAAGACCAACGCCTACGTGACCTTCGCCGTCTCCAACAACTACAGTTACGCTGAATCTCATGTTTCTACCGCCTTTAACTGTTTTTGCAACACGTCTGATGTTAACGATAGTTTCTGTTAAGTCCAGCCTGGATGCATCTATTGTATTTCTCATCTGATACCTCCTAGAATTTTAGTCCGCCTTCACGTGCGCCGTCAGCCAATTCCTTAACTCTGCCATGATAAAGGAATCCGCCTCTGTCAAAAGCTACAACTTCTATACCCTTTGCAAGAGCTCTCTTAGCTAAAGCTTCGCCTACTTTTTTGGCAGCTTCTTTGTTTCCGCCGTAACCGATTTCGGATTTTAATTCCTTGTCGATTGAGGAAGCTGACACTAAAGTGTGACCTGCCACGTCATCAATTATCTGAGCTGAAATGTTTTTGTTGCTTCTGAACACTACAAGTCTTGGCTTCTCAGGAGTTCCTGTCAAATTTTTTCTAACTCTTTTGTGTCTTTTAACACGTCTGTCGTTTCTGCTTACATTTGCCATTTACCATTCACTCCTTTCCTACTGTGCTCCGGCTTTTCCTTCTTTACGACGGATAACTTCATCAGCGTACTTGATACCCTTGCCCTTGTAAGGTTCAGGCTGTCTCCACTTACGGATGTTTGCCGCATAGTTACCAACCAAAGCTTTATCTATACCTTTAACGATAATTTCAGTAGCACTTGGAACTTCAGTAGTGATTCCTTCAGGGTCTTCCATTTCTACAGGGTGTGAATATCCAAGCTGCATAACAAGAGTCTTGCCTTTTTTCTCTGCCTTGTATCCTACACCGTTGATCTGAAGCTTCTTTTCAAAGCCTTCAGTAACTCCTACTACCATATTGTTTATGAGAGTTCTTCCAAGACCGTGCTGTGATCTGTGCTCTTTGGCATCTGAGCTTCTTGAAACGATTACTTCTGTTCCGTTTACTTCGATTTTTAACAGTTTGCTGACCTGTTCCTGTAATTCGCCTTTAGGTCCCTTGACAGTAACAACGTTGTTATCATCAACTTTAACCTCTACGCCGGCAGGCAGGATAACAGGTTTTATACCTATTCTTGACATGTCTTACCTCCTACCAAACATAACAAATTACTTCGCCGCCGATACCCAGTGCTCTTGCTTTTTTGTCGCTTATAACGCCTTTTGAAGTTGATATGATAGCAACTCCAAGTCCGCCAAGAACTCTAGGAATATCGTCTGCTTTAGCATAAACTTTTAAGCCGGGCTTTGAGATTTTTTTGATTCCCTTGATTACTCTTTCTTTATCAGCTGTGTATTTCATCTGCACTCTGATAATTCCCTGCTTACCATCTTCTATAACATCAAAACCATTAATGTAGCCTTCTTCTAATAGAATCTCTGCAATTGCTTTTTTCATTTTTGATGCAGGAATGTCTACAGTAGGGTGGCATACAGTATTGGCATTTCTGATTCTAGTGAGCATATCTGCTACCGGATCTGTCATTGTCATTACAGTATTCTCCTTCCTTCGTGTGGTTCTGGAATATCTCCAGCCTTCACAATTCTTTAACTACTTATTTTACCAGCTTGCTTTTCTTACGCCTGGTATTTCACCCTTGTATGCAAGTTCTCTGAAGCATATACGGCAGATTCCGTACTTCTTTAATACTGAATGCGGTCTTCCGCAGATTCTGCATCTTGTGTACGCTCTTGTTGAATACTTAGGTTTTCTCTGCTGTTTAACTTTTAAAGATGTTTTAGCCATAATCTCCCTCCTACTTTTCGAACGGCATTCCCAGTAACTGAAGCAGCGCCATAGCCTCTTCGTCTGATTTAGCCGTAGTTGTGAATACTATGTCCATACCCTTAATAGTTTCTACCTGGTCATAGTTGATTTCAGGGAATATTAACTGCTCTTTGATACCCATTGCGTAGTTGCCTCTGCCGTCAAATGAGTTTTTGCTAACACCCTTGAAGTCTCTTACTCTAGGAAGAGCGATATTGAAGAATTTATCAGCAAATTCATACATATTGTCGCCTCTTAAAGTAACCTTAACTCCTACAGGCATACCTTCTCTAACCTTGAAGTTAGCGATGGATTTTCTTGCTTTGGTAACAACAGGCTGCTGTCCTGATATAAGGGCAAGCTCTTTAACTGCAGATTCGATAATCTTCGCGTTGTCTTTGCCTTCACCAAGACCCATATTAATAGTTATCTTTTCAAGTTTAGGAACTTCCATAACGTTTTTGTACTGGAATTTTTCCTGTAACGCGCCAAAAACTGTGTTTTTGTACATTTCTCTCATTCTAGCTGCCAAAATCGTCTCCTCCTTTCTTAATCAATTTCCTGTCCTGTTTTTCTTGAAAAACGAACTTTTTTGTCTCCGACCATCTTGTATCCGACTTTTGTCGGCGCCTTTGCCTTGCTGTCGTAGTACATTACATTTGAAGCGTCTATAGGACCTTCCTGATGCTTGATTTCAGCTGCAGATGTTCTTGTCTGCTTTGCATGCTTGGTCTGGATATTAACGCCTTCTACAATTACTCTGTTTTCTTTAGGCATAGCCTTGAGAACTTTTCCGGTTTTGCCTTTGTCTTTGCCGGCAATTACCATTACCATGTCGTCTTTTTTGATACGCATCCTTAAACACCTCCTATAATACTTCCGGTGCCAGTGACACAATCTTCATAAAGCCTTTTTCTCTAAGTTCTCTTGCTACAGGTCCGAAAATACGTGTTCCTGTCGGAGTCTTATCATCCTTTATGATAACTGCTGCGTTCTGATCAAATTTAACATAGCTTCCGTCTGCTCTTCTTGCTCCGTGCTTTGATCTTACAACTACAGCTTTCACTACTTCACCTTTTTTAACAACGCCGCCCGGTGTTGCTTCCTTTACAGCGCATACGATTACATCACCGATGTTCGCATACTGACGGCTTGTTCCGCCTAAGATACGTATGCAGAGTAATTCTTTTGCGCCTGAATTGTCAGCAACTCTTAATCTTGTTTCAGTCTGAATCATATTTCAGTTGCCTCCTTTACTTAACCTTTTCAACGATGTTTACAAGTCTCCATCTCTTATCCTTTGACAGAGGTCTTGTTTCCATAATTCTAACTTTGTCGCCAATCTGACATTCATTGTTTTCGTCGTGAGCCTTGATCTTCTTGGTTCTCTTTACGGCTTTTCCATAAAGTGAATGTCTTACGAAGTCTTCAACTGTTACTACTATAGTTTTGTCCATCTTGTCTGATGTAACCATACCCACGATAGTCTTTCTTCTGTTTCTATCAACTGCCATAATACATCCTCCTTTCTGTTAGCCCTGAACCTTTGCAAGCTCTTTTTCTCTGATTACGGTTTTAACTCTTGCGATATTTCTCTTTGTCTCTCTGAGCTTAACCGGATTTTCAAGCTGTCCGGTTACATGCTGGAATCTTAAGTTGAATAATTCTTTTTTCATGTTGTCGAGTTCAGCATTAAGTTCAACTTCTGTCATTTCTCTCATTTTCTTTAATTCCATTATGCTTCACCACCCTTTACTTCCTGGCCTTTGATGGCAAACTTTGATTTGATAGGAAGCTTATGTGACGCAAGTCTGATAGCTTCTCTTGCCTGTTCTTCAGTAACGCCTTCGATTTCAAACATTACTCTGCCCGGCTTAACTACTGCTACCCAGTATTCAGGCACACCTTTACCTGAACCCATACGAACGCCTGCAGGCTTCTTACTTACAGGTTTGTGTGGGAATATCTTGATATATACTTTACCACCTCTTTTGATAGATCTTGTCATGGCAACTCTGGCCGCCTCGATCTGATTTGAAGTGATCCATCCGCATTCTGCAGCAACAAGACCGTAATCACCGTATGTGATTGTGTTGCCTTTGGTTGCTTTGCCCTTCATTCTTCCTCTGTGGACTCTTCTACGTTTAACGCGCTTTGGCATTAACATAATGTGTTCCTCCTTTCTTTATATCTATGCTTCTGTTTCTGCAGTTTCTGCTGCTGCCTCTACTGCTTCAACCTGTGGTTCTTCAACTTGTGGTTCTGCCTTAGGAGTTTTTCTTACTCTAGGGTTTACTGCCTTTGGAGCCTGAGGAGCATCATCTCTTCTGTCTCTTCTGTCTCTTCTGTCAGATCTGCCTTCTCCTCTTCTGCCGTTTCTGTCGTTTCTTCTTCTGTCGCCCTTCTTGCCTCTTCTTTCCTGTTTTTCTTCAGGAACCGAGCCTATAAGACCCTTGTCAAGAACTTCACCATGGTTTATCCAGACTTTAACGCCTATTTTACCGTAAGTTGTATCGGCTTCAGCAAAACCGTAGTCGATGTTAGCTCTTAAAGTGTGCAGAGGAACGTTTCCTTCGCTGTATTTTTCGCTTCTTGCGATTTCAGCTCCGCCAAGTCTGCCGGATGTGGTAACCTTGATACCTTTTGCTCCGGCTTTCATTGTTCTGCCGATAGCCTGCTTCATGGCTCTTCTGAATGAAACTCTTCTTTCGAGCGCCTGAGCGATTGATTCGGCTGTAAGCTGTGCGTCAAGCTCTGCTCTTCTGATTTCTTCGATGCTGATTGTAACTTCCTTGCCTGTCATCTTGGCAACTGCGTTTTTGATCTCATCGATGCCATCGCCCGCTCTGCCGATTACCATTCCCGGTCTGGCAGTTAACACGATAACTTTGATTTTGTTTTCTGCGGCTCTTTCAATTAAAACCTTTGAAATGCCGGCTGCATATAGCTTTTTCTTAACAAATGTTCTGACCTGATTGTCTTCAGCAAGGCAATCAGCGAAGTTAGCTTTGTCTGCATACCACTTGGAATCCCAGTCTTTGATTACGCCAACTCTCAAACCATGTGGATTTACTTTCTGACCCATTGATGAACCTCCTTACTTAATTTCTCTCTCTTAAAGTTACGCCAACGTGACTGCTTCTCTTTAAGATGATTGATGCTCTGCCCTGTGATCCGGCTCTCCATCTTTTCATTGTCGGACCCTGGTTAGCATAAACTTCTGCGACATATAAGTTGTCTGGATTCATCTTGTGATTTTCTTCAGCGTTAGCTGCTGCTGATTTAACAACTTTTTCTACTATTTCAGCACCCTTGCCAGGTGTGAATTTTAAAATGTTAAGTGCCTCTTGTAAGTCTTTGCCTCTTACTAAGTCAGTAACAGGTTTAAGCTTGATAGGAGACATTCTTACATATTTTGCAATTGCTTTTGCTTCCATTTTTCTATCTCCTTTTCTTTATTTAGTGACCTTTTTGTCAGCCGCATGACCTCTGTAAGTTCTGGTTGGAGCAAATTCTCCAAGTCTGTGACCTACCATATCTTCTGTAATGTATACAGGCACATGTTTCCTTCCGTCATGAACAGCGATTGTGTGTCCTACCATCTGTGGAAAGATTGTTGATGGTCTTGACCATGTTTTAACAACTTTCTTATCGTTAGCTGCATTCATATCATCGATAGCCTTCAGCAGCTTTGCATCTACGAAAGGACCTTTTTTCAGTGATCTACCCATTATTTATGCTCCTTCCTACTTCTCATTTCTTCTCTTTACGATATACTTGTTGGATTCCTTGTTTTTCTTCCTTGTCTTATATCCAAGAGCCGGCTTGCCCCAAGGAGTAACAGGACCCTTGCGTCCGATAGGCGCTCTGCCTTCACCACCGCCATGAGGGTGATCGTTAGGGTTCATAACAGAACCTCTTACTGTAGGTCTGATGCCCATGTGTCTTTTACGTCCCGCTTTACCGATCTGGATGTTGCCGTGATCGATGTTTCCAACTTCGCCGATAGTGGCTCTGCATTCGATTCTTACTTTTCTTACTTCGCCGGAAGGAAGTCTTACCTGAGCGTAGTCGCCTTCTTTGGCCATAAGCTGAGCGCCGTTGCCTGCTGATCTTACAAGCTGTCCGCCCTTGCCGGGTTTAAGTTCGATATTGTGAATGATTGTACCTACAGGAATGTTTGCAAGCGGTAATGCGTTGCCAACCTTGATGTCCGCATCTGCTCCCGAAAAGATAACATCGCCTACCATAAGCTTGTTAGGAGCTATGATGTATTTTTTCTCGCCGTCTGCATATACGATTAACGCTATATTGGCTGTTCTGTTCGGATCGTATTCGATTGCCGCAACTTTTCCTGGTACTCCGTCTTTTGTTCTCTTGAAGTCGATAATTCTGTATTTAGGTCTGTATCCGCCGCCCTTGTGTCTTACAGTTATCTTACCTCTGTTGTTTCTTCCTGAATGTTTCTTTAATGTTACTGTTAAAGATTTCTCAGGGGTGGTTTTTGTAATTTCCTCAAAAGTGGAAACTGTCATTCCTCTCAGACCAGGAGTAGTCGGATTATATTTTTTAATTCCCATTGTTTACTGCCTCCTATATTATAGTCCCTGGAAGAATTCGATTTCCTTACTGCCGTCAGTAAGTGTAACTATTGCTTTTTTTGAAGCAGCAGTCATGCCTTCGTATCTTCCCATTCTCTTAGTTTTACCTTTAACATTCATGATGTTTACTTTTGCAACTTCAACACCGAAGATTTCTTCAACTGCCAGTTTAACCTGAGTCTTGTTGGCATCTACTGCAACCTTGAATGTGTATTTTCTGTTCTGCGCATCGTCCATACTCTTTTCAGAGATGACAGGCTTAATGATTACGTCGTATGGGCTTTTCATTATGCGTACACCTCCTCAATCTTTCTGATTGCTTCTTCGGTAACGATGAAGTTTGTGTGATTCAGAATCTCGTAAACGTTCATTGTTCCTACTAGAGCGGTTCTTACTCCGGGGATGTTAGCTGCCGACTTGATAACGTTTTCGTCTTTTTCGGCCATAACGATTAAAGCTTTTTTGCCTGCTTTAACGTTTGCTAACATTTTGATCATTTCCTTTGTCTTAGGTGCATCGAATCTGATTTCGTCAAGAACGATCATCTCATTGTCTGCAACCTTTGCTGATAAAACAGACTTCATTGCAAGTCTTTTTACCTTTTTGTTAACTCTGTATCTGTAATCTCTTGGCTTTGGTGCAAATACAACTCCGCCGCCTACCTGTGTAGGGTCTGTCGAGCTTCCCTGTCTGTGACGTCCTGTGCCCTTCTGTCTGAAAGGTTTTCTTCCGCCTCCTCTGACTTCTGCTCTTGTCTTTGCTGACTGAGTTCCCTGTCTCTGGCATGCCAGATAGTTCTTTACTACTTCGTGAACAGCGTATTCGTTTGGAGTGATTGCGAAGATTTCATCATTTAATTTGATTTCACCAGCTTCAGCTCCTGCCATGTTTAGCATTTTTAATGTAGCCATTTCTTATGTCCTCCTTTCCAAATACTCTATTTCTGACCTTTTACTGCATACTGGATACGGAGAAGTCCGCCTTTGTTGCCCGGAACTGCGCCTTTAACCAGCATAAGGTTTCTATCTTCAATAACTTTTACTAATTCAACATTCTGTACGGTGACAGTGTCTCTACCCATTCTGCCGGGACCTTTGTTGCCCTTGAATACTCTTGACGGATAAGTACCTGCTGCCAGTGCTCCGGCCAGTCTCTTGTGTTTTGAACCGTGAGTCATAGGTCCTCTGTGGTGTCCGTGTCTCTTGATGTTACCCTGAGTTCCCTTACCTTTTGAAGTTCCTGTGATGTCAAGCTTCTTGCCCACTTCAAACTCAGCAACGGTTATTACCTGTCCGATTTCGTAGCTTTCGCCTTCTTCGTTTCTGAATTCAGCCAGATGCTTCTTGACAGGAATGTCATTCTTTGCGAAATGACCTGTCATAGGTTTGTTAACTCTGTGCGGTTTCTGGTCTTCAAAACCAACCTGTACTGCGTTGTATCCGTCAGTCTCAACTGTCTTGATCTGAGTTACAACTTCCGGACCTGCCTCGATTACAGTTACAGGAACAACGTTTCCTGCTTCTGTGAAGATCTGAGTCATTCCGAC
Organism: bacterium; assembly: GCA_963609975.1. Classification (GTDB taxonomy): domain Bacteria; phylum Bacillota; class Clostridia; order Peptostreptococcales; family Anaerovoracaceae; genus UMGS973. The sequence goes on from CAVDMD010000039.1 coordinate 15,448, forward strand.
TTTTTTGCCTAGAATCATCTTCATGTTTATTTTTCCTCCTAAATTCTTACAGCGGATTGCTCCTTGTCAATCTGAGCAATCATACTAAGGGGAGTTCCCTTACTATAATTTGATTTCGATGCTTACGCCTGCAGGTAAATCCAACTTGGTCAGTGCGTCAGTTGTCTTTGGTGTAGCATTTGTGATGTCGATCAGTCTCTTGTGAGTTCTCTGTTCGAACTGTTCTCTTGAGTCCTTGTACTTGTGTACCGCTCTCAAAATAGTTACAACTTCTTTTTCTGTCGGTAGCGGAATAGGTCCCGAAACGTCTGCGCCGGTTTTTTTGGCTGTCTCAACGATCTTTGCCGCTGACTGGTCTAATAACGCGTGGTCATAGGCCTTAAGCTTAATTCTGATTTTCTGTAATTCGCTCATTTTTGTCCTCCTAAAATTTTTGTACAGTTATCGCTATGCTTGTACAAGGGGTTCAAACGCCTTGTTTTCAATGTGTACAGGGTTTGTGCTTACTTAGTACACAGTCCCGTGTGTTTCCTGCAAAACCACACAGATAAAAAACAGGCGAATCCCTACGCCACCGTCCTGCGGTGACAATTGCTCGGTGGAAATTCCCATATAGCACTGCAACTTCCCACTTCATCGCCTAAAGCAAGCCTTTGTAGTATATAACAAACGGGAAAACATTGCAACCCTTTTTTGAAAAGTTTTTTGGGTTTTTTTCAGGCTGTATCTCAGTGTTTTCAACCGCTTCAGCCGCGTCTTTTATTACACGGCTCCTTGCGTTTCCGTTTCGCCGAAAAACAACAAAAAAAATGAATGTATTTATTTTTTGGTATAGTTATTGTATACTTAATACATCTACAAATTTATGAGGAGATAATGAGATGAAAAAGTCAGACTACAATAATTTAGGTCCTAAAATAAAAAAGCTGCGTGTTGAAATGGATTTCACGCAGGCTCAGGTAGCGGAGGCACTTGATGTGACTCCCGGATATATCAGCAATGTGGAAAACAACCGCACAGCTATGTCGCTGAAAATTTTAATATATTATGCGCAGCTAATGGGTATTTCGCTGGACTCTCTGGTAGGCCGCATCGATTCGGACTATCAGGCTACAGCCTTAGATAACGAGATATGCAATATTATTCATCAGATGAGTACGGACAATAAGGAGAAACTGCTCCGGACATTAAAGATATGGAATAAGGAACTGTAACTTATTAAGGCGGATATTCTCCGCCTTAATAACTTTTATTTCCGTGTGAAGTTCAGCGCCTGCCGGCTGTCATATCCCTGTTTCCTGAAATCAGAAAACAGCACGTCTATTCTGACAGGTTCAATGCAAAGCAGGTGCATAGGCTGTCCCTTGTCTGCAAGGTTTTGGAGTACCTCAACAGAAACCCTCTTATACTCTGCATGGGCAAGATATTCCTCTGACATCGGTTCAATGATTTTGGCAATGCCCATGACCTGCACGCTTTTGAGGCTGCCGAAGTCAGTATTTTTTTCAAAAACAGCAAGACTCACATTATTGTTTTGGGCAAGTCCGATAAACTTCTCACCGCCCTCGGTAAAAATCCAGAACTTATCATCATGGAAGCTGTACTCTAAAGGTGTGCAGCGCACATAGTCTCCTGTTCCTGTTGCCAGTGCGCAGACGGTGCTGCTGCTGAGAAACTCGTCCACAGCAGGCTTTAACTGCTCTCCTGGCATTTCCCTGCGTTCTTTTGTTTTCCAGAAATCTGCCGCTGATTTATATTCATCTCTAGTCATAGTTCGCATCTCTTCCCTTTCTAATAGCACCTTGAAAAACTCATATTTCGTAGCATAATACAATAAAATGCCTGTATATGCAGCTTACCTTATCTGCATTTTCAGCAGATTATTTGCTGCTTTGGAGATTACTTTCCTTGCCGTTTTTTTGAACATCTTAGGTTTGCACTGTTCTTTGTACGGGCATCCTTCACATTGACTTCTGTCAAATGAAATGTGGCACTGTCTGTTCTGAGTGTTATACGAACAGCTTTTTGGTTCATGCCCGCCAGGGCAGCTTATCACTTTTGTTCCTTCTTCATTGAATACGAAATCAGCTGCAATATCCGGTGATGTTTTACCTGTAAGACTTGTGGTTATCAGTTCTATGTTCTTCTCATCGGCAGGTTTTTTGTTTTCAGCTCCGCTGTAGGCGCCGTCAGCAACTATGACAGTTCTCTCTTTCTGTCTTTCCATCTGTTCAAGATGTTCTCTGATAAAACGGCTGTCACTATGTATGTTCTGTTCGTAGTGATAATCTGTTACGACAGAACCATTTTCACATACTGACTCTTCAAGATTGGCTGAATATCCTCTGTGTTCTTTCCCTGCTTTGATCCGGAAAGTGGCTTCCGGGTCAGACGGATTCTGCATCATATCGGATTTCATTACTCCGTCTTCTTTTGTTCGCAGACGTCTTTCACTGTTTTCTGTAATTGTCTGTTCTGAAAGACATCTGACTAACAGCTCATATTCTGCTGAATCATTGTAATCCGATTCACACAGCTTAAGAAGTCTGTCTGCATCAGAAAGCATCTGCTTCATACGACTGTCCACATCTGTGCTCCTCTGATGATAGATAACTCTGTTGTAGTCATCAGGTTCTGTATAGTGCTTTAAATCCTCAGTAAGGACATTTTCTTCTATCTTGTTCACATATGATGCAAGCCTTGAGATGCATGTATATATCAGTTCCATTCTGCTCAGTTTACGGATATTGGATTCAATCATCATAGAGTCCATGCGCCTTACCTTGCCGCTGATACCCATCAGCTTTGCAATGGAAGAGCTCAGATCCTTAACACATTCATGATAAAGGTCTTTATTGTAAAGGCTTTCATAATCATAGCATCTTTTACGAAAACGACTGAGAGTCTTGTCGCTTAAAGGCTGTTCCTCGAAACTGGTTGTATGAAGCGCATACTGGATTCTGAAATCCAGCATAAGATTTTCAACCATTTCATCATCGGAATAGTCAAAGAGTTCTTTGATAATCAGTGCTCCTACAATTACATTGACCGGGGTATTCGGCCTTGAGGCCTTGTTGCTGTACAGAACTGAGAACCGTTCTTCATCAATGGCCGGAAATATTTCATCGGCAAATACTTTGGCCCATGAATTTTCCAGTGCTTTCTGTTCTCTTGCGGTTAATCCCGAAAAGCTGTCTGTAATTGAAATCTGCTGAGATGCATTTGATCTGAATGACATAGAAACACCTTCTTTCTTAAGATATTTCTATTGTACCATATTCAAAACATTTATGCCTGCATTTGCTACAGAAATATATGAATTTTTCAAGGTGCTATGAGGCTTTTGACCCCAACATCATATAATATATGTATGAGAAGCAAATTTACTATCAAACAGATTCTTGCAGACCACTGG
>CAVDMD010000040.1:0-82 GCA_963609975.1 bacterium
ATGACTATTGCCAATAACTTCTTCATATTTTCCCTCCTTGTTTAGGTTTTTTGAAATAAAATTTACGCCTCTATTATACCCC
>CAVDMD010000040.1:167-18717 GCA_963609975.1 bacterium
AAAGACGGTGCTAATGTTTAAAATTTTTTAGGACATTTTCAAATTCGCTTGACAGAACTTTCAGCGTACTTTGCCTAAAAAAAACAGAAAACCTCATATATGTGCCGGTTTTGCGCAAACTAATACCTTGTTTACGCATTTTACCTCTAAAAAAGACACAGCAGTAACACTGTGTCTTTTAGATAAGTTTTTATATCAGAAATGCAGCTCCGTTCTCTGGATGAGATCCTTTTGCAGGGCCTCTCCGAGTTCAACGAAATAGGCGCTGTATCCGGCAACCCGGACAAGCATATCACGATAGCTGTCAGGGTCCTTTTGTGCAGCCTTCATCGTTTCTGAACTCATAATATTAAACTGCACGTGCATAGGATCATTGGCAAGATAAGCATCTATAAAGCTTATGAGGTTGTCTCTGCCCTCTATGCCGCCTACTGCGTTTTCAGGGAACTTGACATTGAGCAGTGTTCCGTTCGGAGCCATGCTGTGGTCCACCTTGCCCACGGAATTTGCCAGTGCGGTAGGTCCCTTTGTATCATGTGAGCCAAGCTCCGTATGAACAGGTCCCATATTGTCCGATATAGCTTCGCCTTTTTTCCTGCCGTCCAGTGAAGCATTGGTGCCAAGCCCCATAGAAACATTGCCGCTTACCGAATATACACCCGGATTGAACTGTCCGCCTCTGATTGTCGGTCTTCCGATGAGCGTACTGCAGTAACATTCGAATATGAATCTGAACATTTCATCCGCATAATCATCATCATTGCCGTAGTGATGAACTTTAGGGCTGTTGATCAGGTGATGCAGCACTTCATGCCCCTCCCAGTTGTCTTTGATTGCCTGAAGCAGCTCTGCTCCTGTGTATTTTTTTTCGTCGAACACAAGCTGTCTGATTGTAACAAGTGAATCGGCGCAGGTTGCAACGCCCAGAGCCTGAGGCCCTATACCGTTGTATTTTGCTCCTCCTGCCGAGATATCCACACCCTTTTCAAGGCAGTCTGCAAAAAACGCGGATACATAAGGAAGCGGCTTTCTCTCTCTGTGTGCTCTGTCGATTACATTAAGCGATGCGCACATCTGATCTATCCAGTATTTGAACTGTTTTTTTACACTCTCAAGGAGTTCGTCCATATCCCTGTAGTCTGCCAGATTGCCTGTATCAGGTCCGAGATGTCTGCCCAGCGCTCCGCATTTTGCCCATCTTGCGCAGTGCTGCCCGCAATCAAGACATCTTCCGCCGTTGAGTACCATTTCCATAAATTTGGCCGTATTTATATAGGCCGCATCATGCCAGCCGTATTCTCTGCCGGGGATTGTCGGCTCCACACAGCCTACGATTGCATAATCTGCGGCTTCATCGTGCGGCACGCCTTTTTTTTCGAATGCCTTAATCGTCGGAGCATCATTGTAGATTTTCGGATGTCCGTAGCCTGCCCTGATACATTCAACGGTTTTGACCTTTAACTCATAAGGCGTACCCTTGTGCATTCTGACAAGAAGCCACGGACACATCATCCTTGTATGGACAGATGCATCAAGCATCATCATCGTAAGGTCGTTGGTCAGATCATTGCCGTCCCTGTCTGCGCCGCCTATGGTCAGACACTCTCCGCCAAAGCCTCTGCCCTGCCTTACTTTGGCCGTACCTCCGTCTCTTACCTTGGTCGGGTTGTTCATCTTGACAAATGTCACTTCGAGAAGCTCCTGCGCAAACTCTTTGGTTATAGCGCCGTCAGCGATATCATTTTCGTAATAAGGATACAGCCACTGATCCATTCTGCCGTATGAAATCGAATGACCGTTGCTTTCAATCTGCGTCATAGTGGTTGCAAAGTTAAACAGCTGGAGCGCCTGCCAGAAGCTTTTGGCAGGTCCGCCTGCAATCTGCCTGCAGTTATCCGCCATGGCAATCAGTTCGGCTTTTCTTGCAGCATCGTCTGTTTCCTCCGCCTTGCGGCGAGCCAGCTCCTCATATCTGCCGATATATTTTTTTGCAGCATTGTGACAGATAAGAACAGCCTCATAAAATTCTCTTTTTATCGCAAAATCAGGATCTTCCTTTGTCAGTCCGGCAAGGCCTGCTTCGGCTCTTTTTATCATGCCGTCGAAGCCTTCTTTCATAAGTCTTTCGTAGTCCATTACCAGATGTCCGATTCCGCCGTAGTGGTACAGGTTGGTCTGGAAGATTTTCTTGCCTGTCTCCGATCCCTTGACCATTTCTTCATCCATATATTCATTGGCCAGATCCTCTACGGTTTTGCCTTTCCAGTAATGGCACAGCTCTATGAACTCTTTTCGATCTTCTTCGTTTGCAAAGTAATGCTGATCATGTGCGCGGTCTTCAAACGGTTCATAAAGCGCTTCATGCAGCATCCAGTCAATCGAAAACTCAGGATACTGCGGGGAAGCTTTCGCCGGAGCACATATTTCTCCAAGTATCAGTTCTTCATCGTAAATCCTCAGCGTGGCATTCATCAGTATTTTTTCAAAAGCCTTTGCGCATCTGATTTTTACAGTCGCCCTTTCGTTTTCCTGATATGCTTTCGTGATGTTTCTGAAGCGTTCAACATCTATGAGGTATTCACGATCCAGAAAAGCTTTTCTCAGATGATTTACACGAGGATACGGCGACCAGTCTTTGTGGCCGACTTCATATCCTATGCTGTATGTCCTGTCAAACGGATCAATGCCGCGTGCCGTACAATGTATATTGTTCATACTCATATTCTCCCTTCCAAATCATTATTTTTCTTTTGTGCCTACAATGCAATGTATTCCCCGACTATTGAAATAGTCTGCTATTTTCTCAACTTTCTTCTGAAATTCCTCTCTGTCAAATTCCAGATCCTTCATCTCATAGGCCCTGTCCAAAGATCTGCATTTTTCTTCGCCCATTCTCATAAAACTAAGCAGCTGCAGAGTTTTGAGCCTTGTGCCTATGTTCTGCTCTATAAAATCCGCTGTCCTGCTTATGTTCTGCATATCGTCGTTTATTCCCGGTATAATGGGGATTCTCAGGATCATATCATGCCCTGCAAGAGCCAGACGCCTGAGATTTTCATGGATTTTTTCACATCCTGCTCCGGTATATTTTTTGTGGATCTCACTGTCCATATGCTTTATATCCGAAATAATCAGGTCTGCATACCTGACCGCAGCTTCTGCGGTTTTCCAGTCTGCATTAAATGTGGATTCCAGACAGGTGTGTATTCCGGCATCACGGCAGGCTTTGAGAAGCTCTATGGTGAAATCGCTCTGCATCAGAGGATCTCCGCCGGAAACCGTAACTCCGCCGCCGGACTTTTCGTAGTAGTTTCTGTCCTTTTCGATTACTGCCATAACATCGCTGACAGTCATATCCTCGCCCCATGCTTTCAGAGCTCCGGACGGACAGGCCTCGACACATTTAAGGCAGCCTATGCACCTGCTGCGGTCTATCCCTGCGATGTTTTCTCTTCCGAAAAGCAGAGCCTGCCGTCTGCATACACTGATGCAAAGACCGCATTTCTGCTCCGAAATACATTTTGCGGGATATACGCCCGGTTCTTTTGCAATCCTCTGGCTTTCAGGGTTGCTGCACCATTTGCATTTCATCATACAGCCTTTCAGAAAAATCTCAGTCCTGATTCCCGGACCGTCGTTTATCGTATAGCGCTGTATATTAAAAACCGTACCTTTTTTCACAACAGCCTCCCCTCTGCAGATTTCATATTATTTAAGCTTTATTCTGATTCAGTAACAGGCTTATCTGTTATCTCTATTTTAATTGAAATTTTCGCAAATTTCCATGAGGATTGTTCCTTATTTTTCGTGCAAAAAATCCCCGGTGTTATTCCGGAGATTTTGTCACCTTACTATAGTCTCAATAGGTATTTCTTCCTATTTTGCCGATTCGTCTTCACCTGCAGCGCCGTTTAGAATCTCATACAGCTCATATCTGCTGTTGACCCCGCACTTTGAAAAAATATTCTGCACATGGTTTTTTACGGTGTGATAGCTGATACATAATTCGTCCGCTATCTTCTGATATGTGAGTCCCCTGCACAGAAAAGTAGCCACTTTGCGCTCAGCTGCAGTCAGCGAGAGTTCATCGTATGATTTCTGTTTTACCGAGGTTTCCTGAGAAATAGCAATCCAGTGGTATCTGTCTACGATGCCGTGGCTGTAGCTCCGGTCATATGTATAGATTCTGAATACAAGGTTTTTTATTTTTTTGACTGCAGTCCCGTCATCTTCTGTATTGCCTGTCTCTATGCCCAGAAGAAACGGCAGCCACAGGCATGGTTCTCCGTTTTCCAGCTGCGCCGATACTGCTTCTCCGCATATGCCGGTCAAAAGCCGTGCAGCCTCTTGGCTGTATCCCATCACATGTGTAAAATCATCAGTGATCAGATATGCACGCGCTCCTGAGGAAATAATCTCGTCTTTGATTTTCGATACGATCTTAGTCTGCTCATGTTTTTTGAAGCCTGAGTATGTCATGGCTATATACTGATAGATCTGTCTGAAATTCTCTATCTCCTCATCTGAGTAATCGCCCTCTTCAAAGCTCCTGAAAAAGGAAATCTGGATATATGCATTTATTCCCAAAGCAAATGAAAGCACATAATGGCCTCCGAACTTGTTTTCCATCCACTGCGCAAAACGGGAGCTGTCATACTGCCCTGCCTCATAGTAATCGGAGGCTCTGTAAATTCTCGGCTCATGGTTAAAATAGGTCAGCTCGTCCCGAACCGCTTCCCTGTACATCTCCTGCCGCATTTTGTCATAGGGCATAATCTCGGAATATGCATGGTCCGGTGCCGCCTCCTGTATCCCTTTTTTGGTTATCCACGAAAGGAAATTGCCATCGGTATCAAAAATCAGGATTATTGCTTTTTTGAGTCCAAAATCCCTCTGTAATTCGTCCAGCAGAGCTGCATTAAAAAATTCACGGGCTGAAATCTGTTTTTCAGACATATCTGCCACAAATCGCGATACTGATTTATCAGGGTAAGCCAATTCCTGCACCTTCCTTTCATGCTGTAAACTGCCCGGCAGCAGGCTGCCGAATACGGAAACCTGTTTTGTGCTGACAGCCGCAGTCCGGGCGCAGCTCACTGTCAGACAGCTTTTATTCAAGTATAGTATAGCGCAATATGCCGTTAAAGTCCATAATCAAACTTCCCGCGCCGGTAAGGCACAGGAAGTTTAAGGTTTATCTGTGTTTATCTGTTTATTTTGCCTCGCCCAGATATGCCTGCTGCACTCTAGGATCGTCAAGAAGTTCCCGACCTGTTCCCTCAAGGGTTATTCTGCCTGTTTCCATTACATAGGCATGGTCTGAAATTTCAAGTGCGGCTTTTGCGTTCTGCTCGATCAGAAGCACGTTTACGCCCGCTTCTTTAATCTCGGTTATAATTGAAAATATATCCCTGATAATCAGCGGTGCAAGTCCAAGTGACGGTTCATCCAGCATCAGGAGTCTGGGTTTGGTCATAAGCGCGCGCCCAACGGCAAGCATCTGCTGCTCACCGCCCGAAAGAGTGCCTGCCATCTGCCATTCTCTTTCTTTCATTCTCGGAAACAGCTCGTAAACCCATTCCTTGTCCTTTTTGATACCTTCCTTGTCTTTGCGGAGGTAGGAGCCCATAATCAGGTTTTCTTCCACCGTAAGATCCGGGAACACGCGTCTGCCCTCGGGGCAGAGTACAATTCCCTGCTTTACTACGTTTCTTGTTTCCATCTTAGTGATGTCAGTACCGTCAAATTCTATACGGCCCTCAGGCTTTGACACAAGGCTCATTATGGCTTTGAGTGTTGTGCTCTTGCCTGCTCCGTTAGCCCCTATAAGGGATATTATCTGTCTGTCAGGCACTTCAAGGTCAATTCCCTGCAGTGCGTGTATGCCGCCGTAATATACATGTAGATTTTCTATTTTTAACATTACTCGTCCACCCCCAAATATGCTTCGATAACCTTAGGGTTGTTCTGTATTTCCGCAGGAGTACCCTCTGCAATCAGTCTGCCGTAGTCAAGTACATAAATTCTTTCGCATATACCCATTACAACCTGCATATGATGCTCAATCATCAGAACCGACAGATCAAATTCATCTCTGATTTTTCTGATCAGGTGCATCAGTTCATCCGACTCCTGAGGGTTCATGCCGGCCGCAGGCTCATCAAGAAGCAGAAGCTTCGGCTCTGTGGCAAGCGCTCTTGCTATCTCAAGATGACGCTGTTTGCCGTAAGGCAGCGAGCTTGCAACATCGTCTTTGTTTTTTTCGAGTCCGAATATCCTCAGAAGCTCCATGGTATCCTGACGCATCCTGGCTTCTTCCTTGTGGTTTAATCTGAAAGTTGCCGAAAATATATTGGCTTTTGATCTCATATGCATTGCTATGAGTACGTTTTCAAATACGGTAAGAGCCTTGAACAGTCTGATGTTCTGGAAAGTTCTTGCCATGCCAAGTCTTGTTATTTTATCAGGTGTAAGCTCTGTTCTTTCTTTGTAGACTCCGTTGTTTTCGCCTTTGTAGAGCTCTTTCATCTTGCCGCGCGGATGGTTTTCGATTATTCTTTTGCCTGCAAAGTCAACAGCGCCGTTGCTGGGCGCATAAACGCCTGTTATTACATTGAACACTGTAGTCTTGCCTGCTCCGTTAGGACCGATAAGCCCTATAATCTCGCCTTTGTTTACTTCAAGGTTGAGGTTGTTTACGGCAACAACACCGCCAAACTGCATGGTCGCATCGTTAATACGAAGTACGTTTTCTTTAGTCATTTGCCGTTTCCCCCTTTCCGCCGGATTTTTTCCTGCCGAGCTTCCTGAAGAAGTTATATATTCCGTCCCACGAAAATTCCTTCTGACCCATAATGCCCTGTCGCCAGAACAGCACTACGACCATAAGCAGAACAGAGAACACTACCATTCTGAAGCCTGTCCTGATAAACGGTATCTGCCAGTCGCCTATGTATGTAGCCGAATCCAAGAATCTCAGCCACCATTCTCTCGCAAATACAACAATCACCGAGGAAATGATGCTTCCTGTGATGCTGCCAAGTCCTCCGATTACGATGATAAGCAGCACGAAATATGTAATATTGATATTGAATGTTGTCGATGTTATAGCTCCCAGATACATTGCAAGAAGTCCGCCTGAGATGCCTGCAAAGAACGAGCTTGCCACAAATGACATTCTCTTGTGCTTTGCAAGATTTATTCCCATTGTTTCGGCTGCTATCTCGTCCTCTCTGATAGCCTTGAAAGCTCTGCCGTATGAGCTGTTTATGAGCAGCACGCATACTGCAATACATACTATTACAACAATAAATGTAGTGTAGTACGACTGGAACTTAGGGATGTTGTTCATACCGAGGGAACCGTTTGTAACCTTGTTGAGCGGTGAGCTTCCCACTACTATACGAACGATTTCCGCAAATCCCAGAGTTGCTATTGCAAAGTAGTCGCTCTTCAGTCTCAGCACCGGAAGTCCTATGAGGAATGCGCACAGCGCAGCTACAAGTCCTCCGATGATAAGGCCTATCATAGGCGTCAGCTCCACGTTTTTGAGCCAGTCTGCAACGCCGTAAAGATAATATACCGTGGCTTTTTTGGATACAGGTACTGTAACCACCGCATAGGCATATGCGCCCAGCGCCATAAATCCCGCAGTGCCCAGTGAGAACAGTCCCGTAAATCCGTTAAGCAGGTTCATTGATACCGCTGCAAGCGCATATATTGCCGCATACTGCAGTACCGAACGAAGCATTGAGCCGGAGTTTTCGGACACAACTATAAGTAAAACCAGAACTACGAATGCAGCTGCAGTACAGATTGTTTTTGTTTTCTTTGACATAATCTACACCTTCTCCGCCATTTTTTCGCCAAACAGTCCCGTCGGCTTTACCATTAAAATAACGATCAGCAATATGAATGTGAATACATCACTGAACTCCGAGTAGCCGGCCGCCTTGATGAAGGTTTCGGAAAGTCCGATTACAAAGCCGCCCACAAGAGCTCCCGGTATGCTGCCTATTCCTCCGAATACAGCCGCTATGAAGCATTTGAGTCCCGGAAGCGAACCTACGAGAGGATAAACAGACGGTCTCGGAGTGAAGTAAAGCATTGAGCCTACGGCAGCGAGGAAACAGCCGATTACAAATGTAAATGATATTACGCTGTTTATCTTGATACCCATAAGCTGCGCCGTTTCAAAGTCCTTGGAAACGGCTCTCATTGCCATACCCACCTTGGTGTATTTAATCATTGCCATCAGAAGCAGTACAAACCCTATGGTGATAATAGGTGTTATGAATGTTACTAATGATGTTGATACATCGCCAAGATTGATGGTCCTGTTGAGGACAGGAATTGAAGGATATGATTTTGGCAGTGCCGAGAACAGGTATGTAGCCACATTCTGCAGCAGGTACGATACACCTATAGCTGAAATCATAACCGACATACGGGGCGCGCTGCGGAGAGGCGCATATGCGACCTTCTCTATGATAACACCCAGCACCACTGTGGCTATAATCATTATTATCATTGATATATACCATGGAATTGCAAAATCAACCATTGCAAATATCATAAAATATGCGGCCATCATAAAGATATCGCCGTGCGCAAAGTTGATTAAGCGAAGTATACCGTAAACCATTGTATATCCGATAGCTATAAGGGCATATATACCCCCTATTGAAATGCCTGCCAAACAATACTGTAGGAATACTGTTAATGTCATTGTTTGTAAGCCTCCTTAAAAAAACATATAATTACCCGCAGGTCATCTGATGTGCCTGCTAAGATTTATTAACCTGCAATACTGCCGATTCGCAAATCTTAGCAAGCCGATATTACATAAAGCGAGGAGGCAAAAGCCTCCACGCCCTGATATTCTGAGATTGTACAGCCAAAGCTATTTAGCTTCTACAGTCTGAGTCTTTAGGAATTCAAAGCTCTTTGACTTCAATGACTTGTCTGTGCAGGTCTTGATGTAAGCTGTATCCTTGTTGGCATCGCCTGTTTCATTGAAAGTGATGTTGCCTGTTACTCCGTCAAAGTCCACATTGTAAAGAGCATCTCTGATTGCAACTGAGTTAACCGTGTCACCGTCTAATGCAGCGATTGCATTGTACATAGCCATATAAGCGTCATAGCCTAATGCCGAAACTGCAGCTACTGTATCAGTACCGCTGTTCCATGTGAGGTTCTGCTTGCTGCTGTTCAGATATTCTTTGAAGCCTTTTACGAATTCAACCGCTACAGGGTTTGATTCGTCGTTTTCGTCAAAGAAAGTTGAGAATGCAACGCCAACCATATCCTTTGAGATTATTGCTGCGTTTTCCCATGTATCGCCTGCAAGCACCTGAGCGTCAATTCCGTTTGCAGTAACCTGCGGAAGAATCAGTGTTGCTGTTGCGATTGATGACGGGATAAATATGCAGTCAGGATCCGCTGATTTAACCTTGGTTAAAATAGCGTTGAAGTCTGACTCGTTTGTGTTGTATGTTTCATCAGCTACGATTTCACCGCCAAGCTCTGTGAAGGCAGTCTTGAAGTATCCTGCAAGACCTGTTGAGTAGTCGTCACCGTTCTGAGCGATAACCGCTGCCTTGGTGTATCCCTGATCTGCCGCATAGTTAGCCATTACAGTACCCTGGAACGGGTCAAGGAAGCAGACTCTGAAATAGAATTCGTTGTCTGATGTAACCTGCGGGTTTGTGCATGAGCATCCGATTGCAGGAACTGCCGCGCTCTTGAATGTATCTCCGGCTGCAATGGCAACGCCTGAACCGTATGATCCGAGAACGCCTACAACTCCGTCACTGATAAGCTGCTGAGCTGCTGTTACAGCTGCTGTCTTGTCTGACTGGTTGTCCACTTCCACTAACTCGATGTTGTAAGTTGTGCCGCCAACCTCTACTGTAGGATAAAGCTGGTTTGCATAACGGATGCCGAGAACCTCCTGCATTCCGCCGCCGCCGTTCTCGCCTGTAGTAGGTTCAAACACACCGATTTTGATAGTATCGCCTTCTACATTAACGCCTTCTGCGTCTGCGCCGCCGCCGCAGCCTGTAACGCTGAAAGCCAATGCAAGAATCATCACTGCCGATAAAATAAGAGCGATTTTCTTTTTCATTTTTTATTCCTCCTAAAATTTGTTTTAAGTCAATAATGCCACTGTATGATGCGGCACAATAACCCGTATGTCTTTTCTTCTCTAATTCTAAAGTATTATACAAAAAAAGACACATACCAATTATACTATTTTCACTTGAAAAGTAAAGTTTTTTAGATGTTTTTGTACTGAAATTTATACACGAATCGTATATTTTTACAAATTTGCTGTAATAGCCGTATGAAAATTGTAGCAGTTTTATATTAACTGCTGCAAAACTTTATATATTTGCTGTTTTGCTTATCTTTACTGTGAAATCGCCGCCGGTCGTATCATCGTTAAATCTGTTTTTGCCGTCGCCCACAGCATAACCGGCATCTGAATTTCTTACAGGCGAAAATTCTGTTATAAATTCTCCCGATACGCTGTCAAATTCTAATGTAAAACCGCTGTCCGCAGGCAGATAAACGATGCTGTCTCCGGAGGTGCTGTCTAAATCAAACTCTTCAGGGCATTCTGTAAATGCAGCTTCTAAATCTCCTGATACCATATCAATTTCAAAACGCTTTACATTCATATCCGAAAGTCCGGTATTTCCCGAAGTAACGTCCACATACATACTGTCAACTGCAAAACCGTCTGCGGTAATATCTGATGATATGCTGTCAACGCTGAGGCTGTTAAGGCTGTCTGCAAGCTCTTTTGGAACCTTTACCTGAAGCCTCTTGCTGATGTCATCGCCTGTATCTCCAAGATTTACGGCAATCCTGCCTCCTCTTCGCTCATACCATCCTCTGTTTTGTCCTCCGGCAGCTCTCTGCAGTAATCCCCCTGCTGTTTCTTTTCTTCGTCAGGCAGCTGGAAAAGCCGGTCCTCCAGTGCCTCTGAAAACATCTCCTTATTCGCGTCCCTTTCCCTCCCTTATATATTCGTATACTGCTTCAATCTCGCACCGGTCATCTATGAAATCATCAATCTGACTTCGCCCCTTGTCTGTGATTTCATAAATCTTTCGCAGTCTGCCGTTGTGCTCCACCGAATGAACCGTAACCGTTCCGGAGCCTTCAAGTCGTTTAAGTATAGGATACAGTGTTGACTCGGATATCTCGATACAGCCTGATATATCCCTGATAATCTTGTATCCGTAGGAGCCCTCTCTGCTGAGCGCCGACAGAACGCACACCTCAAGAGGTCCTCGTTTCATCTGTGGGTTTAACATATATATAAATACCCCCTTTCACATAATGAAAACGAAAGTAAATCATTTCTGTCGTTCATATGGCGCATTTTGATTTTTCAGCATTTTTGTGTTAAAATCTCAAGTATAAGCCGCAGTATATCATAACCTTTCGAAGCAGGCTGTTCCGGCAGCAGCATCAGTTGCATCCCTGCCCCGAAAAACCATGAGCACTGCTTCTGTTTAGCAAAAGGACTGTATCTATGAAAATATCCAGTATTATGAATCCCCGGCACAAAGAAATATCCTCTCCTGTAACCCTATATGAGGACGACCATATTTCTGCCCTGAAATTAGATGCCTGCGAGGTCGCGGACTGTGAGTTTCTGCTTGTGAAGGACAGAAATGGCAATCCTTCGGGAAGTGTCCAGAAGGACAGGCTTTTTTATCTGATCGAACAGTTTAAGAAGATATCATTCATGCCCATACTTGATTCCATCGAGGAAGGGCTTATCGCCATCGATACAGACAGCACCATTTTTTATGTAAACCCTGCATATACGAAAGTGCTGGGTGTTCCGGCAGGAAAAATAATCGGCAGGAAACTCACCGATGTAGAGCCCGATGCAGTCCTGCTCGATGTTCTTTCCACACGTAAAGAAGCCGTAATCAAAAAACGTTTCATAAAAAATGTAGGTAAATATATTTCCATTCACATCATGCCGCTGTATCAGGACGGTGTTTTTGCAGGCGCATTTTCTCTTTTCACTGATATCACCGAAGTGGATCAGCTCAACAGGACCGTACTGCAGATGAGCAACACCGTAGAGGAGTACAGCAGACAGCTTGAACAGTTCCAGATCATGCAAAGCAACAAAATGATCGGCGAAAGTCCCAACTATGTTTCATGTGTGTTCAAAGCACTCACAGCAGCCAAAAGTGATGTCACTGTCCTTTTAAGAGGTGAAAACGGTGTCGGCAAAGATGTCCTTGCAAATGCGATAAAAGACTGCAGTATGCGTAACGACAAGCCGTTTATCACAGTCAACTGCTCTGCGATACCTGATGCTCTCATCGAAAGCGAGCTTTTCGGGTTTGAGGAGGGTTCATTCACCGGTTCAAGAAAAGGCGGAGGCACAGGAAAATTTGAACTTGCAGACGGCGGCACAATTTTTCTTGATGAAATAGGCGACATGCCTCTTCATATGCAGGTAAAGCTTATGCGCACCCTGCAGAACGGTGAAATTGAAAAAATCGGAAGCAGCAAAAACATTTCTGTTGATGTCAGGATAATCGCCGCAACAAACCGCCCTCTGGAGCAGCTTATTTCAGAAAAAAAATTCCGTGAAGATCTATATTACAGACTGAACGTGATAACAGTGACCATCCCGCCTCTGCGTGAACGCGGTAACGATATCATCCTTCTGGCTGACCATTTTCTTTCAAAATACTCCGAAAAGCACAGGAAGGAAGCCAGGTTTTCAAACTCTGTATATCAGATATTTCTCAGCCACAAATGGCCGGGAAATATACGCGAACTTCAAAATGCAGTTGAAAGTGCGCTTGTACTGTGTCATGACGGCATCATCCGTGTCTCTGATCTGCCGGAGCACATAACACAGCAGTGCTCTGTGCGTACGGATTCTAATGCCGCCGGAATACCTGAGGATATTGAGAACTTCGGACTTCTCAAAGAAGAAATGGATTCGTATGAAAAAAAGATAATCGAAAGCACACTGATAAGATTCGGAGGCAGCAAGACGAAAGCATTGAAGGCTCTCGGCCTTTCAAGGCGCACCTTTTACAGAAAGCTGGCCTATCATGGGCTGACACACTCTGACACATGATAGGCCACCAAAGGCACACAACATAAAACCTGTGAAAAACCGGATTCCCAGATTGTTCTGTCCTCGGTTTTCACAGGTTTTTTACTGCAGATTAACTGTTATATTTTTCTACCAGCTCCTGCGCATACTCAAGCCGCACATTCTTTTCAGCCACCATTTTCTTTACTATTTCTTCAAGCATTTCACCGCTTGCACCTGCTACCGTCGCAAGATTCCTTGCATGAAGTGACATGTGGCCTCTCTGTATACCCTCTGTTGCCAGCGCCTTCATGGCTGCAAAGTTCTGTGCAAGCCCCACAGATGCTATTATTTCGCCAAGCTCTGCAGCAGTCTTCACACCCAGCATTTTTACAGCGACTTTGGCTGCCGGATGAATCTTGGTTGCACCGCCTACAAGTCCTACCGCCATAGGTATCTCTATAGTTCCAACAAGGTCGCCGTCTCTGTTCTTTTCCCATGTTGTCAGAGGCTTGTACTGACCTGTGAGTGATGCATATGAGTGGGCGCCCGACTCGATGGCTCTTGTATCATTTCCTGTCGCAATAACCACAGGAATGATACCGTTCATAATACCTTTGTTATGTGTTGCCGCTCTGAACGGATCTGCATCCGCGAAAGCATATGCCTTGAGTATGCCGTCTATGACATCCTCCCCTAAGACATCTTTTTTCATAACAACTCTGGATCTTGCAAGCCTGTAAATGGCAAGGTTTGACAGTATTCTCAAATAAGCCTTGCCGCCTGTAAGTTCTTCAAGGAAAGGCGATACCGCTTCGGCCATAGTGTTTACAGCATTGGCTCCCATGGCATCAAGGGTGTTGACTTTGAGATGCACGATAACCATAACGCCTTCCTTTGTGCTGATGATTCTTGCCTCGACATCTTTTACTCCACCGCCGAATTTTACGAGAGTAGGATCCTTTTCATTGCAGATCTCAATAATCTTATCTTTGTGTTCTTCAATTATGATTTTGGCGTATCCCGGATCGTCGATACCTGTAAGCTGGATCTGCGAGATCATAACCGTTCCGGTATTGCTTGCAAAGAACCCGCCGCTCGCTCTTGCAGTTTTGGCGGCATTGCTGGCAGCCGCTATTACCGAAGGCTCTTCTGTAACCATAGGGATAACGTATTCCCTGCTGTTGATAATAAAGTTTACGGCAACACCCATCGGAAGTGAAAATCTGCCGATAACATTCTCTACCATATTGTCTGCTTTTTCCATATCCAGAGAGCCCGGATCCTGAAGTATTTTCTGTTCTTCCTCAGTAATACCTGTGAATTCTGCAACTTCTTTCATTCTTTCATCTGTCGTGAGCTTGAAAAAACCCGAATAACTGCTTGATTTCATTTTTGTTTCTCCTTTTTTCCTGTGTATTTATTATCTTTCATCCAGATCTATCTTCATTCGCATAAAAGCGGAGCCCATGGATTTTCCAAGGCTGTCCAGTCTCAGCGACATAGTTGCCCCGCCGCCGAGCGCATGGTGCATGACAAAATTCATACCGCACAGTGAGTCTACATCATACCTTATTATCTCACCTTTTACCATATCTCCGAAATAGTTTTTTACCTTTTCCACAGTAAGAACTTTTTTGAGAAATTCATAATCTGCAGGATTTCTTGCATATACGCATACATTGCTCGTGTCTCCTTTGTCCCCGGAGCGTCCGTGAGCCAGCGTGTTAAGATATACTTCTGTCATTTATTTCACCTCCAGAATGTGTGATTTCATTTCAACGGCATCTCTAGGAATGAACGTAGGCCATAATCCTATTACCTCACGAACTTTTGCACGTCCGCCAAAGAAGCTTGCTCCCGGAGGACCGTTCAGCTGCAACGGCGAAATCTCAGGAATAATTTTTTTTGCTTCTTCCTTGTCGTCTGTTCTGATTGCAATACGAAGAACAACCTCGTTCTGTTTTTTTAGCATATCATCATCAATCTCGGCCACATCCAGATGTAACGCATTAAGACCAAGGTAATCGATTCTCATATCCTCATATCTGAGGTTCCTGCGCTTCATTTTCTTCATCAGGATCTCGGCTGCATACTGCGCTTTTTCATAGGCCTCCGGCCATGCAAAGCTCAGATACGTTTCCACTTTATAGCCTGCGTGATATCCGACACAGAGTTTCAGCTGCTCCGGTTTGTCCTTTCCCTTTATATTGCCGACCTTCACGCGATTTTCACCGTCCTGCGCCAGAGTCGCATGGCTTATGTCCACATTGACATCCGGTGTTATGTAATTTGCAGGATCGTGAACTTCATACAGGAACTGCTCCTTGCAGGTCTGCTCTGAAATCAGACCGCCGCAGCCGGGTGCTTTCGTTATGTAAAAACTGTCCTCTGTCAGCTCTGCGATAGGGAATCCCAGATCATCCATGTCAGGCACACTGCGCCAGTCATAGTCGAAGTTTCCTCCCGAGCCCTGTCCGCCGCATTCAAGCAGATGGCCTGCCATGATTCCTCTTGCGAGATTGTCGTAGTCATCTGCCGCCCAGCCGAATTCATGCTTCAGCGGAGCAAGGAACAGTGCCGAATCAGCCGCACGCCCTGTTACCACAACATCTGCGCCCTGTTCAAGACACTCCTCGATAGGCTCGTGGCCATGATAAACATTCACATTAACGATTCTGTCTGCAATTTCCTCCAATCGACGGCCGTTATCAATGTTACTAAACTCCAGCCCCTGAGCCATAAGCTCCGGCATCCTGTCAATCAGGTCATCACCTGTCACATATCCTATTCTGTAGCCATGCATTTCGTTCGTTTCTGCATATTCTTTTATGGCATCCACGCACGATGGTATATTCATACCGCCAGCATTTGTTATGATTTTTATGTTTTTTTCAAACGCTTCTTTGCCTGCAAGCTCCAGTATTTTTATGAAATCTCTTGCATACCCTGCAGAAGGGTTCCGAAGTTTCTGTCTCTGCATGATGGACAATGTGAGCTCTGCGAGAAAATCACACGCCATATAGTTCAGTTCGCCGTGTTTTATCATATGTACAGCCGCATCGGGACTGTCGCCCCAGAAACCCTGTCCTCCTCCTATTCGTATTTTTTTCATTATAATCCTCCTTTGCTCAGAATCCGCTTCGGATACTGAGATATATGTTCTAAATTTTGTATGTAAACTGCATATTCCGATCCTATATTCCAAAGATCTGTAAAATCACCCATGATGATGCGTACCACGACATGAACTGCACGCCTACGCCTATGCCGAAATATCTGTTGAATACGCCGCATATCATCCCTATTGTTATTGATGTGAGAACGCCTACAATACCGCCTTCATAAAACGCCACCACTACCATCAGGCCGAAAAACATGCTGATGATTGCTTCCTGACTGACATATTTAAGAGCCACAGCTGCAGCTTTTCTTGCCAGATTCATGGAGAACGGATAAGCTACTACGGCAGCTACCACTACACCAATCATGCCGTAAAGCAGGAACTCTCCTGTTGACATCATATGGTGCAGATTGTTTTCCAGCGATAATACCGGCGGGCAATTGAACAATGCCTGTCCCGGACCCATAGCCATCGGGCTCAGAGGTATGCCGAATGCAATAAGCGGTATTATCAGCTCAGCGATATATGTCGATTCCGCAACGGCATTCATGGCTGACAATGTGCTGGTCAGTTTCTGATAAGTGCCTTTTACTCTGTTATGGATAAACTCACCCACAATTACCGTCATGCCCACAGGACTGAATGTAAACGTCAGCGATGAGATAAACGAGCCGATACTGATATTTCTGACCTGTCTTGCCGTCAGAATTTTAAGCGGGTTTGGAAACCATCCTTTCCAGCTCTTGTTTTCCGGAGCCAGCCAGAAAGCTCTCCTGCCTTCTCTTGTCAGTTTGTCTCTTGCTACCGGCGACAGCACCGTCAGTACATCTGCAATCATAGGTCCTATAGCTATACCCATAAACACTCCGATGGATATAGGGTGGTCTGCTTCCGAAGCCATTCTTGTAAGCGCCTGAAGCAATACCATGAAAGGCAGCAGCGCAAACAGGCTTGCCCATTTGCCGGACGAGGTGTATGCAATGAACACCGCCATCAGCAGAAACACTATCGGAATCCACGGCTCTATAAGTTCTCCCAGAGGTGCAATCAGGGCTGCAAATCCAACTGCTACAGGCACTGCAATTACTGCTCCGAGAACTGAGCCTGATATCATCTTCCTCAGTGCGATATGCGGTACACCAAGTCTTCTCATCGTATTGGCATAATCCATCATAGGTATGGCCAGTGTGTCCCCGGGCACTCCCAGCAGTGTTGTAGGTATTGCATGGGTCATGTGTTTTGACATAACTGCAGCAATAAAGAACGAGAATACTGCTACAGGCGGAACACCCAGCAGGATGATTATGATCGTTCCCGGCACCAGAACCGCTGTTTCATCTGTGCCGGAAATAAGCCCGATAAGCATATATATGATTCCTCCCAAAAGAGCAAATCCGACTGCCCACAAAAGCATTTCCATTTACTTCACCTCCTGCTGCGTATCTGTCTGCAATGTCGTACCCTTATCCGCTGAAGTCTCTGTGTATCCGACAAACACATCGTACAGACCCAGCTCTTTCATTTCCTGAATTGTTTTCCTGTCCGTAAAAGCTAATGCTTCCGCCTCCTCCTTCATATCCAGATTAAGCTCCTTAATGATAGATGCCTTGTCATCCGTCTCAATGTCTTCCTCGTTGAGTTCTCTCTGCGGCTTAAAAAGAATTCCCGATATGACCGCACTTATTAGCGACCCGGCAACACCGAACAGCAAAGAATATGAATTTGCCATGGACTCATCGATGCTGGTGGCTGCCAGTATGTGTTTGCCAAGCATGAACATTGAAAGACATATCACAACACCTATCAGCATTGCGGCCAGCATACTTTTTACTTTGACACGGTCTCCCCAGACATCAGCATATGTGGTTTTACCTTTTGCCATGTTGATAATCCTCCTGTCTTATTTCTATAATTTCTGAGCAATTGCTTTACACATACACAAAGCAAGGCGCGTGCCAACATTAAAATAATTTTTTTCGATTATTTATAAATGCTCTGTATATCAGCATTTTGCGGCAGCAAAAAAGAGCGCCGGGCTTTGGATTCTGCAAAGTAAAAGTCCATATGGCACAAGGAATTAGTGTCATTTATGGCACTCATCAGACAACTTAAGCGTCATATATGGCACCAAATGTCAAAAACGGCACACCATCTGTCTGCTTGGATATTTTACTGCATATCATATATAAAAAAACTGCCATGCCGACAGATTTTACTCTATCGACATAACAGTTTTGTGCAGCAGTTTTATTTCGCATTAATTTTCACCCTGAACAGCCGGAATACAAACCAGCCTATGACCGCCCCTGCGGTATTCAGCGCCACATCATTGATATCCG
>CAVDMD010000041.1:0-17693 GCA_963609975.1 bacterium
GCCAAAACAATGTAAAAATTACACCAAACCGAACCGAAAAGGAATTTATATAAAACAAGACAGCCCCCGGCATTACTGCCAATGAACTGTCTTTACTTATAATGTTGACTTAAAAAGTTAACCAAACAAGGGTCTTAATACACCTTATTAAGGTAAATTATTTACTCCGGATTCTGCAGCCGTACCTGCACTGAGTAAGAGCAGTCTTTGCAACCGGTAATTATTTCGCATCAAGAACACCTCTGTTCTGTCTGCCCTATATTCTTCTACTCGGCACGGAAACATATAATCAAATAATCTGCCGGCAGAGCCGCCGCTATTCCGCTTTGTTCTGAACCACAATCTCATCTGCATCTCTGCCCGTTTCACGCATTACTATATCATATATTTTGGCTACATCCGATCTTAACAGTTCCTGTGTGTTTACTGTTACGTTGACCGAGTTGTCTGTTATTATTACAAGTGCTTCCGGCAGGTTTTTTGTTTTTATCAGCTTTTCTATTATCTGCTCCTGATCCATATACTTTATAATTTTCAGCTTCTGTTCCGTGGCGTTTTTCTTTTCGGCTTCGGTGTCCGCCTGCTCTACTGTATCTGTCAGCATTGCTATTACTTCATTTCTGTCAAGATTTATGCTTGCTCTCTCCTCCTCAAAGGTCTTATCTGTGTTTTTTTCGACTCCGTCATCTGAGGCTACGCTTTCTGTTTCGTTTTTCTCGGCCTCGACTTCATCTTTTGATATATTGAGGCTGTCAACAAGTACATCTCCGTCATGCGGAGGTATTTCGCCGCCTGTCAGTGTTGCGACAAGGTCAGGTTTTAGCTGCATTACCGCCGCTGCGCATACTACCAGTGCAAGAACGGCAGCTCCTGCTATTCGCCCTTTTTTGCCGATATGTATATTTTTTATTCCCTTTAATTTTTTCATTGATTCTCTCCCCCGTTTCTTTTTTCAAAAACAACCACATTTGATACAGGTATATCGTAGACCGCCGCAACTGCTCTTGTTATGTTTTCTTTGATAACAGGATCGTCTGCGCCTTCTGCCGTTATTATCACACCTGATATACCGTTATCCTCACCCTGCCTTATCATAACATCAACATCACCCACGCCGTTAATACCTGTAAGTATTTCACTTAATGTCATTTCAGTGCCGCCGTCATCATCTGTTATCTGTCTGCGGCTGTCCCGATCCTGCGTGAGAACATCAAAAGCCACAAGCAGCACTGCGGCAATGACTGCGATGGTTATAAGTTTTATGATTGCATCTTTGGATTTTCCCTCTCTAAAAAATTTGTCAAACATATTCACTCCCTATAATATATTTATTAAATTTCATGTTATGACAGAAATTCCGCTACAGGCTCTGTTATTGCAGCAAGCAGCACCAGCGAAAATATAAACCTGACATATCTGCCCATGTCAGATGCCGGAAGCAGTATCTCCGTAAAAGACAAAGCAACCGCAATAATGATAATATCTTTTACAAATTCGCCAAGCTGGTTCATATCTGACCTCCTCCTATGGAAATTATCACTGCAAGAAATATGAGAAACATAAAACAGGTCAGTGACATAATAACCGCCGTCAGTATAATCGAGGTTCCTGTATCGTTTAGCGAATCTGAAATTCTGTTCTCGCCAAGGAGTTGCGATATTATGGCTGTAAGCCTGTAGATTACAGCTATTGCAGTAATCTTTACAACAGGTGCTGCAAGAGCGCACAGCAGAATTATTATCCCCACGGTTCCTACGGTACTTTTGATTACTCTGACACAGGTTACGGCAAGGTCAAAGCTGTCTGATGCAAAGCCGCCTATGATTGGAATGAAAGTTCCCGCCGCATATCTGGCTCCTTCAAAGGCCGCTCCGTCTGCCGCTTTGGTTACAATGCTCTGTATTACGGTAATTCCTCCGAATACGGTTACAAGAAGCCCTGTTGCAAAGGCTGCCGTATTCCTTAAAAATCTACCTATTGACGATATGTACTTTTTTTCGAGCAGGCTGTCGATTACAAACATCACCGAGGACAGAAACATTAAGGGAAACAGAAAATTTGATACTATTGCAGCAAATGAAGTCACTATACCCGACACCAGCGGGCTCAGCATACCGGCGGAGGTTATACCTCCTGAGGCTATCAGAAGAGGAATCATAACGGGAAGGAGTATCTCCATCGTATTAACCATTGTGTCAAGCGCACCGGAAGCCAGATCATATACAATCCCCAGATTAACCATGGTAATTGCGGCAACAGCGCTGCTGCATACAAGCAGAGCAACTTTTGATACTGACTTTTCACCGAAGGAGCCCGAAATACTTTTGAGAAGTCCCAGTATAATGCAGATTGCCGTTATTTCCACGCCAAGCATAAGTGTGTCCCTGATTTCATATATAAACAGATCTCTTAAAGATTCTATGACATTATCCGCTTCAAAAATGCTTTTGCCTTCTGCCGCCGAACTTATAATTTCATCAATGTCTGCATTTTCAAACACATCGCTTCCGTCAATAAGCTGCTGCAGGCTTTGTGTATCAAGTTCTGACAGCTCCTGCTTAAATATTTCGTTTTTGTCCATAAATCACCTATAAAAGTCTGTCTATAAGGCCTGTGACAGAGGCAAGAACCGGTACCGATATTAAAAAAATCATCACCTTGCCGGCAAGCTCAACCTTTGCCCCTATTGCCGCCTGACCCGCATCCCTGCAAAGCTGCGCCGTGAAATCCGACAGATAGGCAATGACAAGCACCTTGATTATCACAGGGAAATATTCACGCCCATATTCCACTTTGCTGTAAACAGCCTCGAAGTATCCGAAAAGGTCTGTCAGGCTGCTGAATATCATAATAAGCAGGATAATTCCCGTTGCCAAAGCTATATAAACCGAAACCTCCGCACGCACGCTTTTGACAAGAGAGGCTGCTGTAACTCCCGCCAGCGCAACCATTATTATCTTTAATATTTCCATTACAGCGAAAACAGCTCCCTTATAACTCCGAAAAAATCACTGATAAGGTTTACTACCATAAGCAGTACAATCACTACGCCCGCAAGTGTGACAAGCATCGCCTGTTCTTCTCTGCCTGCTTTCACAAGCACCTGATTGAGCACTGCTATTGCGATGCCTATTCCGGCTATTTTGAATATAATATCTATATCTGCTGTCATTTTATCTCCTTTTTTTCAAATAAGTAATATTATTGCGCAGACTCCGCAAAAGCCGCCTATCGCTTTGTACATCCTGCCTTTTGTCCTGAAATCCTCATCTGCCTTTTGTATCTGCAGGTCAAGCTTTGCAGTTATCATTTCAATCATGGACCGCTGCTGCATAATGCCGCTTGCGCCAAGCTCCGCTCCTGTTTCTTTTAATATTTCAATATCATCTGAGGTCAGTATGCTGTCGCCATATATGCTGTCTGCGGCAAGCCCCCAGCTGTGTCTGAAATCCACTGTTTCATCTGATGTGATTTTGGTTATAAAGTCTTTGGCAAGTCCTGATGTCTGATTCTTTATTCTGGCAAGGGACAGCATGACAGGGTCTTTTCTGTAGGTCATCTCTCTTGAAAGAGAAAGCAGCATATCTCTGAAATATACAAGTTCAGAAACTCTCAGTCTGTAGCCGCCGCTTTTGATAACTCCGCACAAAAGGCATGAACAGCCTATTGCTGCCGCAAGAATAAATTTAATCAATTTTCATTACCTCTTTCACTGTACCCGTGCGGGGGCTGTTTGTGAGAAATATCAGTCTTGAGAATATACCTCTTTTTATCATATCGCCTATGCGGGAGGCCGCTGCTTCTTCATATGAGCTGCCGTGAGCAGAAGCGACGATGTTAATGCCTGCGCATACGGCAGCCTCTATCGCAGCTGCATCCTCCGGCCTGCCGATTTCATCTGTCACAATGACATCGGGACCCATTGAGCGTATCAGCATCATCATACCCTCTGCTTTCGGGCAGCCGTCAAGAATATCGGTTCTGGCTCCCAGATCATATGCGCTTACTCCCTGATAGGCTCCTGCTATTTCTGATCTCTCATCGCATACGGATACCTGTCTGCCGCTGTTGCTGAGAAGCCTTGTAATATCTCTCAGCAGCGTGGTTTTGCCGCAGCCGGGCGGAGAGATTACAAGTATGTTTCTGTCAGTTATATCGTTTTTGAGAGGCTCTGCAATACCGATTATTTCTCTGCTGCATCTGATATTGACGGAGGAAACATCTTTAATAAGGCGAACTTTGCCTCTGTCAAGAACTGCTCTGCCGCATATGCCGACTCTGTGTCCGCCCTCTATTGTTATATATCCTTTGGCAAGCTCTTCTTCATACGCATAGTAGGAATGATTGAGCAGGCTGTTCAGAATCCTGTTCATTATATCGAAGTCTATGGGAATACTGTCTGTTACAAATTCTCTGCCTCCTGATATAATGCGTATGCTGCTGCCTGTTCTGATGCGTATTTCCTCCAGAGAACCTATAATTTCCGATGGCAAAGCTCTGATATTATCACCTATGGCTGCAGGAAGTTTTTTGAATACACACTCAAGATTTCTCATATCTTGTCCTCCTTCAATAACACTATATGTGCTGTGGACAGGTAATATTACAAAAAAATATACAGGCTTTCGCCTGTATGGGTTGATAACAAAGATATATTACAAAAAAATTTGAAACACTGCCCTGCCTGCTATCAGTCTGTGCTATATACAAACAGTTCATTCAGAGGTTTAACCTGAAATGCACTGCCGGAAAGTACATTATCGTTTTTACTCATAACTCTGACTTCCGCATTGAATATTTTTTCGCTCCCATCCATATTCACAGTTACTTCCGCTTTGAGCCCGTAAGGGTAAGAGGCCTTGCTGAGAAGCAGCTTATCTGCAAATGTCACATGACCCTCGCTGTTGCTGCCAAAATTACCGAGTCCTTTGCCGGAAACAAAAAACTTCTGCATCTCATTATTTTCGTCCAGATATATGTTACCCGCATATCTTAGTTCATCGCTCACTGTGGTTGCAATAATACTGCACAGCACCTGCGCCTGCGACATAGACACTGATTTGGTATATGCCTTGACTCCGAGCCTTACTCCTGTCACAAGCACAACAGTCACAAGCAGCATTACCGCTATTGAGGACAAAAGTTCAGCTATGGACATACCTTTTTTATCTCTTAATCTGCCCACACCAATCACTCCCTGTCTTTGCTGTAGTAATAATAGCCGTTACTGTTATAAATATCAACCTTAATACCGCTTTCTGCAATATCAGTATTGCCGATATTCACAATACCTGTTCCCTCCGGTTTATCAGCGTATGTAAACGGCATTCCGTTTCCTACAGATTCCTTGACTTTGGCATTTATCTTTGAGGCAACTGTGACAGAGGTTACAAGAAACGCAATACTTATAACTGCAATTATGATTGATATGAGGGTTTCAACCAGAGTTTCTCCCCTGTTTGTCATAAGTTTATTCATTTGTTGTCACCTCGTTTATATTATCCAGTCCCTCTCTTGTTATTATGCCTTTGCCAAAGGTTACTGTGGTTTTGGTTTCAGTAGCTGTATAATAACAAGTCCTGCCGTTTAACCTTCCCTGGTAAGTGGTATCACTCACCAGGACTTCTTTTTGAACAGGTATGTCAGTTTTCATCTTGTACCCCTGCTTATCTTTATCGCCCTTAACCTCAAAGGTTATATTCATATCATAGTAGGAGTATGTTCTACTGCTTTCAGTGGCTGTTCCGGAATCGGTATCATATATATGTATTGTAATATCAACATTATCAAAGCCGCTGATACCTGCCGTCGTTTCCCTGTATGCTCCCGTTGCATTTGGCAGCGAGCCGTCTTTTATACCTGTCGCAGCATCTCTAAGCAAAGCCTTAAAACTGCTCTCCGTAACCGATTCACCATAACTGCTCACAGGTCCGTATAAAACCCTTCCTCTCCAGTCTTTCCCTATTGTAACCGTTTCGGTATGTGTATATGATTTCTCTGCCATCTCATCCCTGAACAGCTGCGCCGCAGAGCTTGCCGTAAGGTAAGCCTGCTGTGCCTGCCTGTTATCGTTAATCTGATGTGCAGCGGTTGCAGCCGCCGTAATTATAACCACGCTGACTGCAACAGCCACAAGCAGCAGAAAAAGCGCCATGAGAATTGTCTTGCCGTCACTGTTATTAAGTTTTCGATATAAATTCTCCATAATTACCGCCCTTTAACTCCTGCATAATATTAACTATCTGACTTCTACGAGCACAACCATATCCTCTTTGAAGGTCTGCTCTTTGCCGTCTATGTTCACATTGTATGCTGCTGTGGCAGTTATACTGGTTTCGCCTGTTTTTAGTCCTTCAACCATGATTACATACTTACCGTCGGATATTGTTCCTCCTGTTACCGAAGCAATACTCTCATCGTCAACTTTAATATCCCAGCCTGCCTGTCCTGTGAAATCATTGGTTCCTTTTGCCGATGCAACCGTAAAGTTCAGCTCTCCGGTACTGCCGGAATCGACAACAACCTTTGCAGGGTCGGCAGCTACAAGGAGGTCTGCTGTGATACTTACTAAGATATCAGCAGCCGTACTGCCGATATTTGCTCTTACTGTCACACTTCCTTCTTTGAGCGCCTTAAACACAACTTTATAATACTTGCCGGCAGTTACAAAACTGCCTGATACAACCGAAAGCGGCGAGTCCATAAGTACTGTTCCTTCTTCATCAAGGAATGTAAAGCTCGGCGCAACAGCTGCTCCGTCTGTTCCGTCATACAGCAGGTTTATTTCGAGAGTGTTATTCTCTAACATATCAAACGACTTCATACTGCTTTGCCAGTATAATGTTCCCTTAGGCCATGTGCCGTAATGAACGTTTACGGTGCTGCCAAGGGCATTATTCTGTGTCAGCACCGTAGGGAACGGATAGTTGGTTCCCTCAAGACTCTCATCATTGCCCGGATAACTGTAACGTCCGTCAATTCCGGCTCCGTTCTCTGTAGTTGTAACAAAGCCGAACTGAACAGATTTTGGCATATCTCCGTTATTGTTAAGAAGATAAGCCGCACTGTTTTCCTGCTCTGAAATGTCTGCGCTAAGCTGATCATATGTAACATACGGCGATCTGCCGTTATTATTCAGGGAAATGTATCTTTCATTATTATAATTATCTTTATAATAGGCTATACAATATCTCTGTTTGCTGTTGTTATTCTGTATACCTGACCAATAGTTTGCATTATCTTTCGCTTTGGCATAATCATCTGTATTTTGCGCAGTTTCTGTATAAGCATAACAATTTTGAACAAAGATATACGGATTATTTATAGCATCAAAACCGGCCTGCATCTCACCTATGGATGCAATGGACTGTGAACATCTGATCTGATTTGTGCCCGTCTCAGGTAATGTAACATAGGAATAAGAATTCTTAACATATACCACATCCTCTGTTGAACCTATAATACCTTTAAGATTGCCGTAGTTAATCATTACAATTCCGCCGTTTATACCGCCAATCCATACATTTTCACTTGTTGCAACATTATTTCCTCTGTAGCTCACATTGCTTTTAATGCTTCCGCCGGCATAGCAGCCGTCTATTGTAGATCTGCAGTTGCCCACAAGTCCGCCGACCCTGATATTTTTCCAGCCGTTACTTACATACATTGTGTATTCTGCATTTATAATTATGTCATTTACTGCGGTGCATTTGGAGATATCCATATTGGTAGCTCCTGCAAGACCTCCGACAGAGCCTCCGCCCCAGCCGCCGTTTTCAGTTCTGTTGTCTATTATCCTGTATCCTGATACCGTACAGTTTTCAAAAACAGCACTGCTTA
This sequence comes from bacterium, assembly GCA_963609975.1. Taxonomy (GTDB): domain Bacteria; phylum Bacillota; class Clostridia; order Peptostreptococcales; family Anaerovoracaceae; genus UMGS973. Next base: position 7,840 of record CAVDMD010000041.1, read on the forward strand.
TTTCACCATCATTAACTTTGCCCTCTGCCGCAAAGCCTACAAGTCCTCCGACACAGTACCATTTATAGGTTCTATCGTTTTCCACATTGCCAACGCTTATTTCATTATCAGCTTCCGAATACATTACTATGTTTTTAAGCTCTGCACCTATGGTTATACCAAACAGCCCCACCATCTGTGCCTTACTCTGAATCTGTATATTCTTAATTGAATATGCATTTCCGTTATAGGAACCTCCGAAGCAGGCAATATATGCATTGCCGTTATTATCGTCAGATGTATAGTACATACTTCCTACAGGGGTGAACTGCCTGCTGATATTATCAATATCGTGAGTCTGCTCCCAGTAATAATTCAAACCCTTTTCAAACTCCGACCCGTACCCTGCATATTTAAGGTATGTGAATCTGTCGTTAATACTGTTATTTGTCCCTGTCACAGATGTCGTTGCATTCAATGTCCGGTAATTCCAGTTGATATACTGCAGCTGCTGTACGGAGCGTACTTTATACTTGTTACCCTCAGTCCCCGGAGCAGCTGTGCTGCCGTAGCTGAATGACTCTGCAAAGAACGGACATACAGTATACTGACAGCTATTGGCTGTTCCGTTCTTGGTATAGGATAAGTTCCATGTGCCGTTAGCTTTCCCGCCTGCTGCCGTACTCAGGTAAAGTCCTTTGTCACTGTCTGTTCCCGTTGTATACGCAACCACCGTATACCCTGAAATCTGCCCCTGTATATTGTCTGCCGCTTCTGTATTCTCAGCAGGGTTGTCTGCAAAGTATGTCATTGCAATGTCTGCATTCAATACTGTATCATTCCTGTAATAATAACCGTAACCATAGTCGGTTATTATCCCGCCGTCACTGTGGGCAGTGCAGAGAGATGATCCGCTTACTGTTAAGCTGTCAGTTTTACCGATATAACTGAAGTGATAACCTGCATTAGAGCCTCCTTCCTCGTGTTCCCAGTAAAACATACCGGCATCTCCCAGCTCTGTTCCCACAGGCCAGTTGCCGTAATGGATATATTCACTGCCTTTTTTGACTGTCGCAGGATAAGGATAGTCTGTTTCATCAGTCCTGCCATGGTAAAGTGAATTTACTGCTTTCGTGTTATTATTCTCCGCAAGAGCTTTAAGCTGTGATGCTCTCACTGCTGTTGCGCGTGTGTCGCCCGCAGTAATATTGTATGCATTGAGGGTGCCGATATAGTAATATGCGCCGCCGTTTACATATCTGCAGTCCGAAACAGAGCCGCCTGCAGGAGCAAACCCGTAGGCTGTAGCGCTGCCCGATATTGTAATGGCAGTCATGCAGTATGCCCCGCTTATTATTCCTTTGTTCTCCCCGGTAAAGCCCGCAATTACAGCATTGCCCTGCCTTGCCTCGGACACATTGAGCCTGCCTATTGCATAACAGTCGGAAACGTTACCTGTGTTTTTACCCGTAAATCCGCCTGCATCAACGGTTGCATAGGTTTCTGAAATATCCATAACCGGGCATTCGGCAGAGCTGTCTCTGACAGAACCGCCGTTGCTGCCTGTAAGCCCGCCAATGCACAGCCTGCTGCTTCTGTAGGCGGCTGCATTGATTGTATATCCTGAAACCGCACAGTTTCTGATTGTTTTGGCATTAAATCCCGCAAGAACTCCGATATATGCTTCGGCGCCCGATCCCTCCACATTGGTAGTGCTGTGCAGTCCAACGCTGCAGTTGTCGCTTCCGCTGTATTCAGAAACTACAGCTATGTTTTTCAGCACCCCGCTGTTGTAGCCGAACATTCCGGCATAGTATCCGGTTTCTCCGGACACAAACGAAACTCCGTCTATAACATTGCTGCCGCCGTCATAGGTGGAATCAAAACGGTATTGGTTCCCTGTGCCTATAGGAGCCTGCTGCTTTACAGCAGAACCCGTCCCCGCATATCCGCTCCACCGATATGTACCGTAATATATATCAAGCTCCTGTGTGTAAGTGCTTGCTTTTGTTTTTTCCGCATAGGCTGCATAATAAAGGCTCAAGCTGTAAAGCTGTCTTGCGGTACGTACATATATTGTTTTTGCAGCTGTTTTTGGTTTGCCTGATGTTATAGTCTTTGCAAAATGCGGATTGTAGTAATACGAAGCGCTGTCTATTTTTATTTCATGATAAAAGTCAGCAGGAGCATTGGCTGTATTCACAGCAGCTGCAGGGAATTTCAGCAGCCAGTAGTCATCTGAAATTTTTACCGCATCCGAGTGGTTCAGCGTAGCACCGGCTTCGCTCACTTCACAATTATACTCAAGCATTACATTTGTATCAGGCTCATGGTCGTATATAATGCCGTAACCGTCACCTGCAGCACTATCGTTTTTTTTGAGGGTATCGAGGTTGGCTCCGTAGATACCGTATGTTTCATTACTGTAAATCTCATAGTATACAGGCTCTCCGCTCTCAAAGCTTGCTTCCCAGTCGCCGCAATGCTGCAGTGAATCAAGTCTTGGGAAGGAATAGTCTGTAAGACCCTGATTCATCAGATTGTATGCGGCAGTATTGTCACCGCCTGTTTCTGCCGTAAATTTATCACCAAGATTTTTTACAAATTCAGATCTGTCACTCAGAGCAGTATAATTAACCGCTGCGCCGACAGATTGCCCATCGGATATACCGCCCGTCTGCATATAATAGACATTGCTGATAGTGGCTTTATCTTCAGCTGTGGCATATATGTTATCTGCATATTTATCCTGACTGTTTTTCATATATGCACACGCAGAATACGAATTACTCATTACTTCGGCTTTCTCCGGCACAAATCCTGAGGCTATGCTCTCCGCAGTTATATACCCTGCCGAATAACAGTTATTTATAGATATATTGCAGTTATTATCCGCACCGCCGACAAGCCCCCCTGCGCTCTCCCCGTACAGATAGCAGTCCGCATATGATTCATCTGTCGAAAGGCTTCCTTTGGCATACCCTACAAGTCCGCCCGTATAATCTGAGGTTTTTGTGCCTGCAACCGTAGCGGCAAAGCTCCCTGTTAATGAAACACTTCCCTCTGTATATCCGATAAGACCGCCGGTATATTCACTGCCGCTTATCCATATGTCTTTTTCTGTTTTATTTTTAAGATCCCCCTCTGTTTCGGACAGATATACTCTGCAGCCTGTAATTGCAGTCGTTCCGATAACCCTGCCTGCAAGCGCTCCGGCATAGGTGCCGCCCGATATTTTTGTGCCCGAGAGGGTTACATCCTTAATCAGTGTGCCTTTGAATATGTCAAACAGCCCTGTCTTGGTATCAAGTCCGTAAATAACGGTGCTGCAGGTCTGACCTGTTTCGTCTGTATAACTTGCGGTATAGCTTGCAAGGCTGTCATTTGCAACCGCTTTGTACGCCTTGTAATCTGTTTCATCAGGTTTCTCATAGATTGAATACCAGTCGTCTGTATCCTCTGCATCGTTTTCAAAGTGCAGACTGTTTTTTTGCACCGCTTCTGTTATATTTATTTCATTACTGTTGACAGCTTTGCCTGCTCCTGAGCTGCTGTCAAGATTTTGCAGATGTCTGCAGTATTTAATCTCTGCCGTATCTTTGGCATCGCCGCTGACCGCATCAAACAGGCTGTTCACAGGAGTTGAAGCTGTTGTGCCTATATCCACAAGGTCACTGTCGCATCCTGCTGTAAGTGTGACTGTAATATCCGAGCCTGCAACCAGCTCCGGATATTTTTCATTAAATCTCTCACCTGTTTTAAGTTTGTCAAGCATAAGTTCATAGGTCAGGTTGTTTCCCACCCTGATAAGCTCCTCCGGCCGGATATATTTTTTTACCGAGTTTCCGAAGCTGTCTTTGATTTCCACATTAAAATGCACATTACCGTATGCGGTCCTGTTGCATACAAGTATTGCGTGGAGCGTTTCCTGGTTATATATCTCTATTCTCGGAGTAAGGGTGTCGGTATCAATGACAGCAGCGGTATCCCCACCGTAATATCCGATTTTAGCGCCTCTCATTTTGCGGACTTTTTTGACACGCAGATTATCAAAATCCTCAACCTCATAGGCCATGTCCTCCTCGCTGTAAAACACAGCATATATGCTGCCGCCCGACGGATCGTATTCTATGACCCAGTTGTTGTCCCTGAGTTCTTTTTCGACTCTGCTTTCGGGCAGTATTACAGCCGCAGTCGATATCTCTCCTGCTCCTATCGTGTCTGATTTAACATAAAACAGCGAATCTTCGGTTTTGTTTTCGGGGTCTGAATCACAAGGTATCAGTCCCAGGGGGAATACGTCGTTAAGAGCCGTATCGGGCGCATAAAGCTCTGCTCTGCCGCTTGCCGCAAGCTCAGTCAGGCGGTTTTGCGCCGCCATATATATAATCTCTGCCTTGCTGTCAAGTTCTCTCTGCCTTAATTCTTTTTGAACAGCAATAACTCCCATAATCGAAAGTCCCAGAAATACAGCAACTATAGCCACCACAAGCAGCGTTTCGAGCAGTGTGAAGCCTCTGCTGTCTTTGGTTATTCGGTTTTTTCTGTTTCCCCTTATATTATTTATCATCTGTTCGCCTCAAAATATGTAATGCCGATGTAGGTTGTCACAACCCGTCTGTCAGAGACATCTTTTATCTGTATGGTAAGGTCATCAACCTGCATTGCATAATGTGAACCGTAAAGCTTATCAATTATGTCTCTTGCCTGACTGTAGGTGGCTGTGTCGTATGTGATTTTGACAGGTCTTCTGACAATGTCATTCTCAAACACAAGCTCGCCGAAATCCAGTGAATAATCCCCGGCGCTTCTCATGATGCCATAAAGCTCCGGCATCAGATTAACGCTGTTGTCATAGGCTGCGACAGTGCGCCTGATGCCTTTTGCCTGCGCTTTTTGGATTTCTTTTTGCATCATACTCATGCGTGCCGCTTTGATCCGGTTCTGTTCGTATTCAAGCTGCAGTTCGGACTCCAGGTTGCGGTAATCTGATATTTTGCTGTTAATAGGCTGCAGCACGAATTTGTAATACCCCAGCCCTATAACCAGAACCGCCAGCATCAGCAGCAGAATTTTTTCTCTCATGGTAAATTCTTTTTTCATCACTTACTCCTCCTGCGCCTGCTGCAGATATATGGTTACCGAAAAACTCAGTACCGAAGATGATTTATCTTCGTCTGTCTGCGCAATATTAAGCTGAGCATCGGAAACTATAGGGCTTGTTTTCAGGCTTCCTATCATCTCCGAGATTTCCCTCAGATTCATGCCGTTCATTGAGACCTTGGAGGTATCGTCATAAATCTCAACACTCAGCACATCGCCGCGCTTCATCATAACAGACTGTATCAGGTCTAAAACTTCCTTGCGGTCAACGCCCACAAAGTTTTCGTCATTCTCGTCGGATAAGAAGCTCATGGAATACGCTCTGTATTCAAGCACTGTATTGTTGTAATCCCTGACTTTTTCTGCAATCTCCCGATTCTGCTGATACACGCTGCTGTATGCGCTCTCTGCCCTGTCAAGTCTGGTGTACTGGTCATAGACACAGAATTTGGCTACAAGTATTACAAGCACTGCAATCAGCGCTGCTCCTATCATAATGGTTTTGCCGGCGGCACCGGATTTACCGCAGGCAGCCATATTTATTGAAGTCTTGGAAGGGTATTTTGTCTGCTTCACACCTGCAAAGCCATCCCTCAAATCTCTTATTCTCATTCATCTAACCCCCAATGACAAGCCCGCAGCTTTTAAGGAAAATTTCAGGGCTTGCAAGTCCCGGAATACCGTCTGTAAGCTGTGCTGCCCGATATACATTAAAAGGTGTGTTTTCGTCTATGGTTCTGACAAGCGTATCAACCTTGCTTCCGCCTCCGCATACATATATTTTGCTCAGTTCCGCCTCTCTGTTGTTGTAGTTAAAGAAGTTTACAGCTTTCATAATTTCAACAGCAAGCCTGCCGTACATATGTTTTGCAAGGTCGTTTTCGAGTACGGCATTGTAGTTGTTTTTTTTGTATATCTGAGCCATATGTATATCTATGCCGTTTTCATCGGCTATAAGGAGGTCGAGGCTCCTGCCCCCTATCTCTATATTGCGCATGGCCGTATATTCACCGTTATGAAACATATAAAGTCTGGTACTGCTGTGACCAAGATCCGCAATACAGAAATCGGTATCAGAAACACCGCCTGCAAAAGCAGCGTATGCGCACTCCTCAGGCACCGCAATCTTTAGCCTGAAGCCTGCTCTTTTGAACATCATCTCATATTCCTCAATCACAGATTTTAATACTGCGCAAATAAGAAGCCTCATCTCAGATGGCACTCCATCATCGCCTGTAATCATCTCTCTCAGCGCATAATCAAAGTAATATTTCTGTTTTTCGTCTTTGAGATACTCTTTTAGCTCATAGGGCATATTGAACATAAGCTGCTGCACGCTCATGGCAGGCATTGTCACATTCCTTGTAACTATCTGCGACGCAGGAATGGCAACAGCCGCATCGGTTTTGGGTATACCGTTTTTGCCTGCACTCTCGCGTATGAAATCAGCCATTGCATCCCTGGAAACAATAACCCCGTTTTTAACTATATCATCAGGTACGTCAGCCACTGCGCAGGCTTTAATCTCTCTGTCTGACGCCTGCACCATTTTCAGTGTACTTTCACCTATATCAAATCCTACCAACTGTCTGCTCAAATCTAAATACCTCTCTTCCAACTCAAAACAGCCCGAGATAAAACTCAACCGCCTCATTGCCAAACAGCATACATATCGCTGCCGCCAGCGCTATTGATGGCCCCCAAGGGAATGTCCTGTCTTCATCATCTGTTTTGAAAACAAGACCTGTTACAATCCCTGTCGTACATGCAATGAATAAACAAAGCAGATTAATCTTCCAGCCAAGAAATATGCCTGTCATAAATATCAGCTTGATATCGCCTCCGCCCATAGCTTCAATGCCTCTCAGCTTCTCAAATGCAAGCACGATTATAAGCAGAAGCCCCGCTATCCCAAATCCGCCTGCCAAATCATCTGCGGCAGCCTTAATCGGGTCATTTAATATCACAAAAAACGCAGTGCGCACCACAATACCTGCAACAATGAACCGGTCAGGTATAATACGTCCCTCCAAATCCGCGAATGAGCAGACCATAAGCAGACAGGCAAAAATTACATATTCGAGTGCCTGGAGCGAAATATCAAATTTCAGAAGTACAGCCGCAAACATGACAGCTGATATAATCTCTGCTATGAGATGAACCTTGGGCAGCTTGGCGCCGCAGTAACGGCATCTGCCTCTGTGAGATGTGTAGCTGATAACGGGAATCAAATCAGCTATGCCCAAGGGATGATTGCATACATCACAATGAGAACGACCTTTGGAAACAGGCTCGTTATGCACAATACGCCATGCCATGCAGTTAAGGAAGCTGCCCATGCAGGCTCCAATCAGCAGTGCAAGAAATACAAAATAGCAGGTTATGAATGGGGATACATAGAGCATAAATACCTCCGAATAAGGCAGAAGGTCGCCAACCCAACGACCTCCTTGAATCAGCTTATTAAGTTAAATTAACCTTGGTTAAGACAGGTATTATTTTATATCTGCAGCTTTAATTGTCCACACAAAGGTTTTAACATCACCTGACACTGCTGATCCATTACCACCGGTCAGCTTGGCCGGAGTATAAGTAATTGTTCCTTTTTTATCTCCTCCATCATATGCGTATGTTAATTTCTCATAATTAAGATCTCCGCTCAGATAATTTGTTATAGGTGCCGAAGTCCCGCCAGCACTGGTTTTTGTTTTAGTTGGAGTCGTTATGCTATTGGTTGGCACACCTGCATCATCTGTCAAAATAGCTATCTGCATTGCAGCATATGCAGCCCTTACATTTGCTACATCAGCCGCTTCCTTTGATTTAGTCAGTGCACCGTTAAATGTAGGAATAGCTATAGCTGCCAGCACCGCTATGATAGCCACCACTATCAGCATTTCCATTATTGTAAAACCTTTTTTGTCTGATTTTCTTTTTATCATTTTTTAATCTCCTTTATTATTGTTGATTATTAAATATATACACTATTCTCCGGGCTGTAGAGAATAAATAAGTACCTTGGTCAATGAAGTCTATATTGCACCGTACATAGTAAACATAGGTGCATACACACACAGCAGCAGTACCACTGCTATTACCGCAAGAGATATGGTGATTGCCGGTTCAAGGATTGACAGTAATCTCTGCGAGTAAACTTCCACCTCGTTGGAAAAATAATCTCCCACAACATCGAAAGTTTCTTCCATGGAGCCCGAACGCTCTCCCACGCCTGTCATTTCTGTGAGCATATTTGAAAAGCAGTCTATCTCGCCCATACATACCGTAAGGCTTCTGCCTCGCTCAACACCCTCCTTGACCTTGCGGACCGCAAGTGAAAATGTATAGTTTGTGACAACCGCCGATGTTATATCAAGGGCTGATGTTATCGGCATACCGGCTGCAATCATTGTTGACATGGTGTTGGCAAACTGTGACGCCACATTCATCTCTGTCAGCTTGTGAAGCGGAGATCTGCGCAGCCTGTAGGCTGTAATCCGCCGCCTGCCCTCCTCTGTGCGTATTATATATCTGTAGCCTCCCGAAAACAGCAGTATCACTGCGATTATAAGCCACCAGTAACCTGTAATGAATCGGCTTATAGCTATCATACCCCGGGTGATACCCGGAAGCTCTATGTCCATGTCCTCAAATGTGCTGATAAATACAGGAACCGCCACCGCCATTATAATTATGAATACTATGATGGCAACAGCAATCACTATTGACGGATATGTCAGGGTGCTGATTATCCTGGATTTCATCTTGGCAGTTCTGTCATAATATCTGTGGAGTCTGCTGAAGCAATGATCTAAAGTACCTGACTGTTCGCCCGCCCTGACTGTCTCTATAAAGGTGCGGGGAAGCAACGGCGCATTTTTTTCAAAACTTGACGACATACTGTAGCCGCTTTCGATATCCTCCGCAACACTTCGCAGCATTTTGTTAATGCTTTTGTTTTTGGACTGAGCCGCAACCATCTGCACACATCTGCCTATCGGAAGCCCCGATGACAGTATGATTTCAAACTGTGAACACATCAAAGCAAGCTCTTTTTCTTTAATCTTTAACCTTTTGAAGGCCGGTACCCCTGAGGCATCCGATTCTTTGACTTCCTCTATGCCTGTAACTATGCTGCAGGTTTCTCTGAGCTTTGTCACAGCTTCATATTCATCATATGCTTTAATCACACCGGATACTTTGATTTTGTCCGGTGATACTGCTTTATATCTGAATGTTTTCAAATGCTCACCTGTTCCCAATAAAAAAACCCTGCAATCATTGCAGAGCGTATACTGTATGGGGCAATGCAAAGATTAAAGTCTGCAGCTGGCTGTCAACCGTAGCGGTAAGACCCTGTAGCTTTGCGTCACTGCCTTTCGGCAGGTTTGCCCTGAATATTTACTTATAGCAAGTATATACTTTTGCCTGTGTTAAGTCAACACAATAATACCGAATTTCTAAAAAAAAATACCGAATTAGCCGAATTTCTAAAAAATCCGCTAAGACGGCTGCAACAATATCAGACCTGTCATGCCGGCTTATCCGCCATATGGCAGACAGGCATAATCACACTGAACAAGGCAGTTACAGCTTCTCTATATCTTCTATAGACAGCCCTGTAAGTTCTGCAATCTCATCAATGGAATAATTTTTGGATTTCATGGCTTCTGCCATCTTAATTTTCTCTGCAGCTCTGCCGGAAGCCTCGCCCTCGCTCCTGCCAAGCTCAAGACCTTCGTTCCTGCCAAGCTCCTCACCCTGCTCTCTGGCTT
>CAVDMD010000042.1:0-17276 GCA_963609975.1 bacterium
ACATTCAATATCCTCCACCCTGATCTTTGTCAGCTCCTCATCATCAGGCTCACTGCCAAACAGTCTGTCTGCCTGACTGTATATGATTTTTTCAAACATATTTCTTACATCCCTGCCGTTGGCAAAGCTCCGGTCTCTTTTTTCATACATCTCTTCAAGACATTCCCTGACACGAATTTCTGCATCCGGTTCCAGTACATATCCGGACTTGTCACAAAAGGATCTGAATATAGCCATAAGTTCCTCAGGACAGTAATCATCAAATTGTATGTATTTGTTAAATCTTGACCTTAATCCCGGATTTGAATTTATAAAGCTGTCCATAAGCTCCGTATAACCGGCCACTATAACTATCAGGTTATCTCTGTTGTCCTCCATAGCTTTAAGCAATGTCTGAACAGCCTCCTGTCCGTAATCGTTCTGCTCTGTGCCTGCAAGCGCATATGCCTCGTCTATGAACAGGACTCCTCCTAATGCAGACTTTATAACTTCCTGCGTCTTCAAAGCCGTCTGACCCACATATCCCCCGACAAGTCCCGACCTGTCAGTTTCTACAAACGCTCCGCCGGACAGGATCCCCAGCCTGTTGTAGATTTTGGCAAGCAGCCTTGCCACCGTAGTCTTGCCGGTTCCCGGATTGCCTGAAAACACAAGATGATTTGATGCAGATATTGTGTCCATGCCCCTGCTTTTTCTGATTCTCTGAATTTCCTGAAAATGTATAAGTGATGTCACTTCTTTTTTTACCTGACTGAGGCCTGCAAGACTGTCAAGCTGCTGAAGCAGTTCTTCAAGAGTTTCTTCGTTTTCACCCGGAGTGCTGCAGGCTTCTTTTTTTATTGCACTGTCATATTCTGCGCAGTCGGAATTCTGTTTCAAAAAACCATTTAGCATTTCGATATATGCACTGTAATTGTGTACTTCTTTTTCGTCAGCATTGTCATCACACACAATAAATTCTTTTCCTACTATCTCAAAGACCGTTATATATGCTTTTGCAGCTGAGTTTTCGAGCCTGCCCTCTGCTGATTTCACCTTATCTGCTTCAATTAGTTTTACAAACGCAGCAGGCGGTGAAAACTTAAAACTGTCAGAGTATATTTCATTTTTGTCTGCAAAAGCTTCCATATCATCCGGTGACATTGAAGCGCCAAAACATTCATTGATAAAGCGGGCTTCTTCTGCATGAAATTCATCATCGGCTCCGGCTATATATATGGTGAAGTTCACGAGTTCCTCTTTGACATACTCTTTCATTTTGCCTGTGCAGTCAATGGAATCTGCAATGTCGTACATCTGCTCTATCGCTTCTTTCACACCTTTTTTTGTTTTTTCCCCTTCCGGGTCAGCTGTCCTGGCAGAGTTTTTTTCATTTGTACTGTCATTAATGTACCGGGTCATACTGTCTATGTATTCATGCCACCCGCCGTATTCCTCTTCGGCAGTCTGTTCGTCTGCCTCTGCAACCAGCTTGCCTGCCATCTGAAAAGCTCCGGATACAACCTCTGTCAGAGACTCATTACTGATAATATCCGAATCATGGAGAAGCTCATCAAGCTGTACAGTCACCTGAATTATTGCAGGAATTTCTTGCTTGTATTCATCAGAATTTATGCCTTCCTCCCGCATATATCCGTATATTTCGTCTGCATTCATATCTGCATCGAACATATATGATATCAGCTCCGCTTCCTCCGGCACGATTTTCCCGTCAAGGCCTGCCATATATATCATAAAATCCATCAGATTTTTTTTGAACACTTCGCTTAGCGGTCTCTCAAGATTTGTTACTGTAACAGTCTGCACCTTATCAAAAATGTCATATACATTACCCAAGCCTTTTTTGAGTTCTTTTGCCGTTAACATTTCCACTCCTCCTCTGTAATCACTATAGTTTGCAATGCTGATATTTACAGCCGCCGCAAGATGGCCTTCATCTGCTGTAAATACAATATCATAACAAATGTACTAAAAAAGGTGCATAACAAAACACACCTTAATCACGATTTTTACTTATTACAGCTTCCTATACTCTTTTTTGAGCGATTGCCCTAATATAATGTTACCTTGTTACAGTTGATTTCCTCAACCTATGTTTATTTATTATTCATCCCTCCAGCAGCGCAAGACCTCTGGCATATTTGCTTATGTTTTCCTCTTTGAGTCCATATGCTTTTTGTACCTGTCTGCCCAGCCTCACAAGATCGTCCTCGCTGCCTGAATAAAGCTCTATCTCCATTTCGCATATGGGGCATGATCTGCCCGCAGCGGATATATCGCCCTGATCTGCCGAAACCTCCATAATGCTGCCTCTGTAATCAATTCTGAAATGCTCTCTTACGAAGTTCATTTCCATCACAGGTATCAGCTCTCTTACCGTAAGCTCCTCCGGCAGATCTGCAATCAGCTCGTCTCCCGAAAAAACAGACAGTGCCGGATTCAGCGCAAAGTTGCTGTCAGGTACAGGCGCATTTATTTCCTCTCTCCTGTGAAGTCCGCCTTCGGCGCTGCTTCTTCTTTTGAGTGTTGCAATATATCTGCTTCCCTCCAGCCTTATTCTGAAAGCTATATGGTTTTTGCGGAGATCCCCCTCTGCCGTATCAAAGTATACAGCGCGCATTGACAGGGTTTCTCTTGAATCCTTTTTTTCAATGGATGTAAAGATTTTGTCCTCCATAATACTTCGGATTACACTGTCATCTCCAATACTGTATTTGAGCTCTATTTCCATTTTGTTTCCTTCCTTGTTCAGAGTCTATTGCCGTTATCTCAGCTTATCGTCCACAAACTCAAATATATCCTGCGGACTGTCAAGGCTGATGCCTGTATATCCGTCATCTGTCACAATATGTCTTGCCGATTTGCCATGGCGCAGATCTGCAAGGTCATTGGCCATTATATAGTCCATACTGTTTTTGCTGCACAGCTTCTGCGCAACAGAATACAGCTCCTCCTTAGGCACGTTTTCAAGCAGTTTGCAGCCTATGAGAAGCGTATCGGGATACCATTCTCTGAGTCTTGCTATGATTTTAGGCGTAAGTCCCAGCTTGACCGTCAGATTCTCCTGATAGCTTGAAATCTTGCTGGAATCGTCAAGCCTGCATTTGGGGTTTGTCATAATCTTCAGGAAATCATCCGCGCTTTTGGCGCTGTCTTTGATTGCAAACAGCTCCTGTGCCATATCCTCAAGCAGGAATGAAAACTCACCTGTGTAATCGCCCACCGCTGCAGCGTGTATCAGCGCATCACAGTGTCCTGCTCTGCTGCAGGTTTCTATCGCCTCAAGCATATCCGCTGTGGTCTCGACAGGTATTATTTCAAGGTTTGCGCTCTGCTCCATATTCAGGAGCTTTTCGGTGTTCACGCTTCTGTTAAGCACAAGTGTAACTGAATATCCCGCCTCTAAAAATCTCATGCCGAGAGCTGTCGACAGGCTGCCTGTAGACATATTGGTTATTTTCATCACTTCGTCTATATATTCGTTGGTTGGTCCTCCGGTTATGAGTATGTGTTTCATGGTTATCACCTTTCGTATTTGTTGTATATTTTTGTTACAAGCTCCCTGACTTCCTCACGCAGTGTTTCGGGGAGCAGTATCTCTACTTTTTCGCCAAACTGCACCGCCCAGTATTTCATGGCCTGCGGGTTTGCCCTCACATCAACCAGCAGGGTATCCTCAGACTCTCTTGTAATCTGTATGTCTGTGCCCAGCCAGTCTATGACATCGTTGATTCCCGACTGCAAAACTCTCATTCTGACAAGCTGCGATCTGCCCGAAAACATATATATGTGCTCTGCCATATGCTGAGGCAGATTAAGCCCGTTGTGAAATTCATCAACCTCTCTGACAGGCTTTACCGCCATATCGGTAATTTCAACGTCTGAAATTTTTTCGACACGAAAATGAGTACTGTTGCTGTATTTGTCTATATTGGCTATAAGGTAGTATCTGCCGTTTGCAACCACGATCTGGTACGGATTCACAAGATGCTTCTCACTGCCGGTTTTGCGGAGTGTTTTGGTTTCGTCATATCTGTTGTAAAAGAATCTCACCCTGCGGCCGTCCTCTATGGCCTGACTCAGCACCTCTATGGTATAAAAAAGCTGACTTGCCGTATGCTCCATTTTTTCGATGTTGCTTACATGGCGCACCTGTTTTTTGAAGTACACATTGGATCTGTCCGCAAGCTTGGCTATAAGGTCTCTGGCCTGATTTGCAGGGATATATCTTGAGGCAAGCACTGAATCTATAAGGAGCCTCAGCTCGCTGTCCTCAAACTCTCTCCCCGCCAGATAATATCCTCCGTCTGCCTCTATGTCATATCCAAGCCACTGCAGGTCGCTTATGTTTCTGGCTACGGCCTTGCGTTCGCACGAAATATCATAGTCTTTTTGCATAATTTCTATGATGTCCTGCTGGCGCAGTCTGTGCCTGTCATCGGAATATTTCCTGAGTATTTCAAGTATATACAGTATATAGAGTTTTTTGGCCTGTCCGCTGCTCATGGCTGTGCCTCTTCGCTTCTGTGCTGCACATAGTCTGCATATGCAGCGCTAAGGTCATTGTAGCTTCTTGAAAATGAGGCTGCGGCTGATTTTTGCCTGGATGTCGCCTCTTTGTATTCGCTGTTGGCAGGCTTTTCGCCTGCGGCCTTGCGGCGCAGAAAATCCTGAACCGCTATGCCTCTGTCCGTATAGAGGTTGTAAAGCGCAAGCGTTTCTTCAAACATACAGAAAAGCTCCATAAGCTCGCAGTCGTTCTCATCTGTCTCGATTGACTCGGTATCTATCCGCAGCGCCAGATCTTTTAGCCGCTTGTATTCTCTGATGTTGCCTTCGTAGTCCTTTTTTTTGAATATGTTTCTGGGGCTTGCCTCAACATACACCTTGAGATCAAGATCCTTCTGGCTTTCAAATATATCCGTAAAAAAATATTCTATTGTATTTAATAAGTCCATCTCACTTCTCCTCATACAAAGTAATATATGCAGATTTTACACCTTTGCCGGGCTGTTTACAAGTCCTGCTGCAATATATTCTCATATCTTTTGAGGTCGCCGTCTGAAAATGCAGTCAGAATGACCTCCATATCATATTCCTTGAGAAATTCTCTGATAGTATCTATTGCGATATGCGCGGCCTCCTCCTTGGGATATCCGTATACACCTGTCGATATTGCAGGAAAAGCTATTGATTTAAGATTATGCTCCGCTGCAAGCCTGAGGCTGTTTCTGTATGCGTCTGCAAGAAGCTGCTGTTCACCATGCTCTCCTCCATGCCATACAGGGCCTACCGTATGTATCACATACTTTGCGGGCAACCTGTAGCCTATGGTGATTTTGGCCTGTCCTGTTTCGCAGCCGCCAAGAGTCCGGCATTCGGCCAGAAGCTCGGGCCCTGCGGCTGTGTGTATTGCGCCGTCAACGCCGCCTCCGCCAAGAAGCGTACTGTTAGCCGCATTTACGATTGCATCTGTCTGGAGCTTTGTAATGTCTGCTTTTACTGCTTTGATACTCATAAACATCCGTCCTTTCTTTTGAGGCAGTGATAAGAGCCACCTCCTGATAATATCTCTCCATTTTTAAGTCTTTGCTGTAATCCGCCCACAAAAACGAAAGCAGAACACCTGCTGTCAGAATAAATATAACCGGTAATAAAGTAATCATATATCTGTACCTCCTGAAAAGTTATTGTCCTTAACTCCATATACAGGATACTTCACTATATGTACTTTTTTTGGTGCATTATTTAATCTCAAGCAGATCCCTTATGACCTCTCCGGCCATCAGCATTCCCGCAACCGGCGGTGTGAAAGATATGCTGGCGGGGGTTCTGTCGCCTGTTTTTACCGGCTCCTCCTGTGAATAGACGCATTTGAGGCTCTGTATGCCTCTTTTTTTGAGTTCTTTTCGCATTACTTTGGCAAGAGGGCATATTTTGGTATCATATATATCCGCTATCTGCAGCATTTCCGGATGAAGCTTGTTGCCTGTACCCATAGAGGATATGACAGGTATACCTTTGCTGCTGCATATTGACACAATCTCAAGCTTGGCAGTAACGGTATCGACAGCATCTATAACATAGTCATACTGCGTGAAGTCAAACTCTCCCGCTGTTTCGGGCAGGAAGAATTCCTGTACGGCATTCACACTGCATTCGGGGTTGATGTCAAGTATTCTCTCTTTCATTACATCGACCTTGTTTTTGCCTACCGTACTGTGAAGCGCTATTATCTGTCTGTTGATATTGGTTATATCAATGCTGTCCTTATCTATAATATCTATGCCGCCTGTGCCCGCTCTTGCAAGTGCCTCCGCCGCAAAGCCTCCGACTCCGCCTGTTCCAAACACTGCCACGCGGCAGGCTCTGAGCTTTTGCATATTCTCTCTGCCTATGAGTTTTTCTGTTCTCTGATGCTGATTCATGATTCCTGTTTTCTGATCTGTCCTATCACTTTGTATATCACATCGCTGCTGTAGCCTTTTGATGAGAGCCTTCTGGCTATTCTGGCCGCCGTTTTTTCGTCCGGACAGGCTCCGTCTGCCGCTCTCATCGCCTGCTCCATTGCTCTTGTCAGTTCAAATTCATCAAGGCTGACTCCGTACTCCTCCTCATACGAGCACATTGCATCCTCTACCGTATTGCTGTCAACTTCCCTGTCATAAAGCTCGTATTTTATCAGCTTAATGCCCTTGCCTTTTGAAAATCCGTAGTTCAGATACGCTATGGTATACTGAAAATCATCAAGATAATGCAGCTGTTTTAATTCTTCTATGGTCTGCTGTATCTCCGGCGCCTCAAAGCCTTTCTGTGCAAGATGCGCTCTCATCTCTCCGCAGGTGCGGCTTCTGTGCTCAAGATATCTGACCGCCGCTTCTTTAATATTCATAGCAGGCTCCCGCAAATGCGACCACGCATGATTTGCCCATAGCTGCTCTGAGATCGCATATGGCGTCTATGCCTGTGCAGTGAACGGGCATGACTGTTTCGATACGCTCGTTTAACACTTCCGTTACAACTCTGTGCCTGTCCTCATCTGAAGCGCTGTAAAGGTGCATACCCGCCGCAAGGCATCTGATTTTTTCGTCCGGAAAAATCTCTTTGGCATATCTTAATACGGGAATAATTCCCTTGTGGCTGCAGCCTGAGAATATATACAGGCCTCTGCTGCCGCCGTCCTCATCTCTGTCTCTGATTATGAGAAACTGCTCGTGATCCATATTGTCCGGCAAAAGCTCCCCGCCTGCTGTTTTTTCGTAAAACAGCTCTGTGGGAAGACACCCTGCTATATCCGGAACTGTACCCGATATGACTATGTCCTCGCTTACCCTGAGTATGCCTTTAGTGAATATGAGCCTCGGCAGAAGCTCCTCGTATTCCCGATCTGTCCATCTGATACCCGTTGTCTGTTTTTCGGGTACGCCGTTTTCAAGGCCATAGGTTCTTTTGAAGGCGTTTTTATGTATGAACACCGGAGCTTTACCGTTAAGTCTGCAAAATGCCGGAACGCCGCCGGTATGGTCGTAATGTCCATGGCTTATGACGCACATATCCGCCTCTGCCAGATCAACACCCATCAGAGTCGCGTTTGCCGCAAACATATCCGATGCGCCTGTGTCAAAAAGTATATTTTTGTCTCCTGTTTCTATATATACCGAAAGACCGTGCTCCGCGCTGCATGGCGGCCTGTCTGTTTTGTTGTCTGCAAGAAAATATATTTTTATCATTTTGTCACCTGTTTTTTGAGGGCCGCGCTGCAGCCCTCTTTAATTACATATTCTGTATGAGCAGCTTCACCTGCTCTCCGATATCCCCTTTTTTGAATACCGATGAGCCTGCCACAACTATATCTGTGCCTGCGGCAAGTATTTCATCAATATTGTCTGCTCCTGCTCCGCCGTCTATCTCTATTGCAAAATCAAGACCCCTCCGGTTTCTTATGCTGTCAAGCTCTCTGATTTTATCAAGGGCGGAAGGTATGAATTTCTGGCCTCCAAACCCCGGATTTACGGACATTACAAGCACCATGTCAACATCCGGAAGCACCTCCTGTATCATACATACAGGGGTTGCGGGGTTGATTGAAACTCCTGCTTTGACTCCATGTGATCTGATGTTCTGGATTGTCCTGTGCAGATGGATGCACGCCTCCTGATGAACTGTTATGTATTCTGTGTTTTCGGTCACAAAATCAGCTATATACATATCGGGGTTTTCTATCATCAGATGCACATCAAAGGGAATGCCTGTTTTGCCCAGCAGGCTTTTCATTACAGGCGCTCCGAATGTGATATTGGGCACAAAATGTCCGTCCATTACGTCTACATGTATCAGATGTGCTCCTGCTTTTTCGATTTCGTTTACCTGCTGTGCCAGCCTTGAAAAATCAGCTGACAGTATTGACGGTGCAAGCTTTGCCATTTCAGTTCTCCTTAGTATTTGTTTTTTTTGCTTCGCAGCTCTTCAATCTGCGTTTTGTATGATTCATACCTCATCGGGTGAATTCTGCCCTCTTCAAGGGCTTTTTTGACCATGCAGCCCGGCTCTTTGAGGTGTCTGCAGTCATCATAGCGGCATCTGCCTTTGTATACCGCCATCTCCGGATAATGCAGATAGAGTGTGTACTCATCCGCTTCTGTTATATCAAATGATGTGAAGCCCGGAGTGTCATATATCATAAAATCTCCGGCGTTAAATATCTCAACGTGTCTTGTGGTATGCCTGCCGCGTTTTGTTTTGTGAGAAATCTCTCCCATCTCCGCGTTTGCCTGCGGAAGCATCGCGTTGAGCAGGCTTGATTTGCCGACTCCCGACGGCCCCGCAAATGCGGCTTTCCGGCCTGAAAGCATTGATTTGAGAGTCTCTATGCCGTCTCCCGTCTCGGCGCTTGCCATAACAACCGGATAAAGCCCATCGTAGATTTCTCTGATTGTTTCAATATCATCCGGCCTTGCTATGTCTGTTTTGTTGACACATATTACAATGTCGGCATCCTTGGCATCCGCCATTACAAGGAATCTGTCGATAACAGGGAAATTAGGCTTCGGATGTGATGCCGCCATCACTACAATAAATGTATCTATGTTGGCAATCGGAGGCCTTATAAATACGTTTTTGCGCGGCAGTATCTCCTCTATAACTCCCCTGCCCGGCTCTGTAAGACTTATGTCAGCCTCGTCTCCCACCGCAGGTGTTATTCCCCTGTTTTTGAAGATGCCTCTCGCCTTGCATTCGATGGTTTCATCGCCGCAGCTGACATAATAAAATCCTGCAATGCCTTTGACTATAATACCTTTCATATACAGCTATTCTACCTCTTCTTCCGCATCGTCGTCGTCGGGCACATCAGGCTGAGGCTCAGGTCCTTTGCTTACCTTGAGACCTACCGAGGTTCCCTCTTCAAGCGAGGTGCCGCTGCTGTACTGCTGCTCTATTACCTGTCCCGACGGATAATCGTCACTGTAGCCGTAGGTAACACTGCCGACCTTGAGACCTGCCGATTCTATTTCGGCCTTGGCCGCATCAAGCGATTTGCCCAAAAGTCCCGGCATTGCAACCTCTTTGACGCTTCTGCCCTTTGATATGACTACTGATACGGCCTGAGAGCTTTCGAGCTCTGTTCCTGCAACAGGACTCTGGCTTATAACCGTTCCCTCAGGTGAATCGCTTTCTTCTTCTGTAACGCTTCCCAATGTGAAGCCCTTAGCCTCAAGAGCTGCTCTTGCCTGATCCACTGTCTGCCCGATTACGCTCGGCACAGTTTCAACACCTGAGCCCTTGCTTATGTTTACTCTGATGCTCTTGCCTTTTTTGACCTTCATATCAGGCTTTGGCGACTGGGAAACAATCCTGCCCTCATCATATTTGTCGCTGAACACCTCGTTGCCCATTTCTATTTCAAGGCCGAGTTCTTCAAGCTCTGCCTCCGCCTCTTCATAGGTCATATCCGTAAGATCAGGCACCTTGACTTCGTTTTTGTCACCGCCGCCAAACACGAATATGCCGGCGACTATAAGAACAACAGCCGCAGCTGCAGCCGCAATTATAATCGGGATTTTTTTGTTTGAAGGCTTTGATTTTTCCTGTTTTTTTCTTTTTTCGGGCTGTCTTTCGGGAGCTGTTTCGCGTTTTTCCTCCCGTTTTTCAGGCGCTATGGCCGACTCTCCGACAACTCTTGATACCATCTCTATGTTGTCAAGCTCTGTGATAAGCTCATCTACTGTGGCGAACCTGTTGACCTGAACCTTGTCTGTGGCTTTCATAATTATGTTTTCAAGTCTCGGCGGTATGCCTGAAACATAGTATGAAGGCGGCGTCATAGGGTCGTTCATATGCATCAGCGCTATTGCAACAGGGGATTCCGCATCAAACGGCACTCTGCCTGTCAGCATCTCATACATAACTATTCCCAGTGAATATATGTCGGATTTGGCATCGACATAGCCGCCTCTTGCCTGTTCGGGTGAAAAATAGTGAACAGAACCCATAACCATATCGTCACTTGTGGTGGTTTTCATAATTGTCGATTCTGAAATGGCCTTGGCTATTCCAAAGTCCGCTATTTTGGCAACGCCGTCCCTGGTCATAAGTATGTTGTGAGGCTTGATGTCTCTGTGTATTATGTTGTTTTTGTGGGCAAATGAAAGCCCTGCCGCAATCTGCCTTGTAATATTTATGACTTTTTTGTAAGGCATTGGAGCTTCTTCGTCTATCATATCAGCAAGGGTCATGCCCTCTATAAGCTCCATTACGATATAGTGTATGTTGCCTTCCCTGCCGACATCGTATATGTTTACGATATTAGGATGCGAAAGACTTGCCGCAGCCTGTGATTCCCGTCTGAAATTGTCAAGCACTTTTACATCTTTGGTGTATTCAGGCTTCAGGATTTTGATTGCAACATAGCGGTTGAGAAGTCTGCATCTTGCCTTATAGACAATAGCCATCCCCCCGTCGCCTATTTTTTCTATTAATTCATATCTACCTGCAAGTAATTTTACACTCATTGATTCCTCCTAAATTTTCAGGCAGATAACCGTAATATTATCTGCTCCTCCCGATTTATTTGCTTCATCAACCAGCAATGACGCCATTTCTGACATTGTGCGCCGGCTGCTGCTTAAAATCTCTGTTATCAGAGGCTCTTCCACTTCTCCAAACAGTCCGTCCGTGCACAGAAGAATAACATCGTTTTGCCTGATTTCAACCTGCTTGAAATCAGGTGAAACCGTTTCCTCCGCGCCAAGCGCTCTTGTAATCATATGGCGCTGCTCATGGTCTGCCGCCTCCTCAGCCGTTATAATTCCCGCTTTTACAAGTGCGTTGACATATGTGTGATCCTCTGTAATCTGCGTCAGCACTCCGTTTCTGCATATGTACGCTCTGCTGTCGCCAACGTGCGCTATATATGCGCAGCCGCCTCTGATGCAGCACACCACCACCGTTGTGGCCATACCGCTGTTGTCGCCGGTTCTGTCTGATTTCTGATATATCATGTCATTGACATTTGAAAGACATTCGGTAAAATATGATTTGATCTGCGCAGCAGATGCATCCTCAGGCAGAGGATCGCCATGAACAAACTGAGTGATTTCATAGACTGCAGTGCGCGAGGCCACCTCGCCGCCGGAGTTGCCTCCGACGCCGTCGGCAACCACAAAAATGCTGTATTCGGGGATAATGAAACAGGCGTCTTCATTGTGGCTTCTGACCTGTCCTTTGTGTGTCTTAAATCCTATCTGCAACATACATCTCTCCATGTTAATTGTTGGTAACTGTTTTTATTCTTCTCATTTTGCATATGAAGAATCCGTCTGTCCCGTCAGTATTAGGGAACAGCTGTATTCTTTCAAGCTCTTCAAATTCATCTGATTTGTTAAGAAAATCGTTTACAATCCTGTCGTTTTCGTAGTGGTTGATAGTGCAGGTGCTGTAAAGAAGTATTCCGCCCGGCTTGACATAATGAGCCGACGCTTCAAGTATTGCTCTCTGTTTTATAGGCAGGGTTTTCATTTCGCTGTCCATATTCTTGTATTTGATTTCAGGCTTTCGGCGTATTACTCCAAGCCCCGAACACGGCACATCCACAAGTACTCTGTCGGCCTTGCCTATCATTGACGAGTCAACTCTGGTTGCATCCCATGTTCTTGTCTGTACTATTTTGACTCCCAGTCTTTTGGCCTCTTTTTCTATTATGTCAAGCTTGCGCTTGTATATGTCAGAGGCTATGATAAGACCTTTGTTGTCCATTCTCTCCGCAATGGCAAATGTCTTGCCGCCCGGAGCCGCACAGACATCCATAATCAGATCGCCTTTTTGAGGGTCGAGCTTCTCGCTTGTAAGCATTGAGGCTTCGTCCTGTACCGAAAAATATCCGTGCCTGTATATGGCATTGTTAAGAAGTCCGCTGCCTTTGACATGTATTGCGTTTTTGCAGAGTCTGCCCTCGCTTGTCTCAAAGCCTTTTTCGTTGAGCCTTCTGATAAGATCCGGCTTCATGGTCTTGAGCCAGTTCATTCTGATTGTAACATCAGGTGTTTCGTTGCCTGCCGCAAGAAGCTCCTCCACAAAATCCATATCGTATTTTTCAAGCCACAGTCTGATTATCCACGGCTCATAGGAATATTTAACCGAAAGATATCTGATTTCGTCTTCTGTTCTGTCCGGAAGTTTAATCGTGTATTTTTCTTTGATATATGTCCTGAGCACTCCGTTTACAAAGCCCTGTCTGCCCTTGCAGAATTTTTTGGCAAGGTTTACGCTTTCGTTTACTGCAGCGTATTCAGGCACCTTGTCCATATATCCGAGCTGATATATGCCCATTCTGAGTACCACCAGATCGCTGGTTTTGACCTTGGCCGCTCCCGTGGGAACAAGTCTGTCTATTATGTAATCAAGGAGCAGCTTGTTTTCAAGCACTCCGTAGACCAGTTCCCTTACAAACGCAGGTGACGGCGGGTTGCATACGATGACGTAATGATTCAGTGAAAGGTTTGAAAAAGATTTTTTGGTTTCAATGTCCATCAGTGTGTAATACGCTGTTTTTCTGTTGATGTCCATTATTCACGCCCCCTTATCAGTAACAGTCTTATCAGCTGCATCAGTGCCGCTGCCAAAGCCGCAAGATATGTCATGGCTGCCGCTGACAGTACTTTTCTGGCGGAGCGCTTCTCCTCCGGATATACGATACCCAGCGACTCAATCTGAGCCAGCGCCCGCCTGCTTGCATTAAGTTCCACCGGAAGTGTAACTGCATGAAACGCAACCACAGCTGCAAACAGCACAATTCCTATCGTGAATATGAGGTTGCCCTCATATATCATTCCCATCTGCTCTATAATAAGGCCGATGATTATTGCCGGCCATGCCAGTCTGGAGGATATGTTGACAGCAGGGATTATCGCACCTCTGATTCTGATGGGCACATAGCCCTCCGCATGCTGCAGCGCGTGTCCCACCTCGTGAGCCGCAACCGCAACCGATGCTATCGAA
The DNA here is from genome assembly GCA_963609975.1 of bacterium. Lineage (GTDB taxonomy): Bacteria > Bacillota > Clostridia > Peptostreptococcales > Anaerovoracaceae > UMGS973. Next base: position 13,495 of record CAVDMD010000042.1, read on the forward strand.
TCGCCCTCCGCAACCGCGGATGAAAGTCTTAAAACTTTTTTGGACGGATCATAATGGTCTGTCAGTCTGCCGGGAATAACCTCTATTGGAACACTGATGCCGTTTGCTCTCATTATCTCCCCGGCCGCCTGTGCTCCCGTAATTCCTCTGGCTGTTCTGATTTTTGAATACCTGCTGTAATTACTGCTTACCTTTGCCTGCGCATATATTGTGAATATGATTACAGGCACCAGCAGTATCATTGTCCAGTCATAATAGTAAAACATAAATTTCTCCTTATCCCAGCACGGTTCCGGCTGTCATGCTGTTGCCTCTGAGGAAGTCTTTTACTTCCATTCTGCGTTTGCCGGGAACCTGCACCACCTGTGCGACAAGAATTCTGCCGCCTGCCGATATTTCGATGCCTTCATCCGAGGCTTTTGCAACCGTGCCTGCCGGCAGACTGCACGGCACATCTTTGACACAGGCTCTGTGAATTTTGAATATATCGCCGTTATATACAGTGTATGCGCTGAGCGCTCTTATCTGCCTTTCGGTTTCTTCCGCAGGACGGCTGAAATCTATGCGCCCGTCCTCTTTGAAAATCATCGGAGCATAGGTCGAAAGAGAATCATCCTGTCTGACAGGCTCAGGCGGATTGCCTGATGAAAGTCTGTCAAGAAACTCCACTATAAGCTGCGCGCCCATGGCTGACAGCTCATCGTGAAGCTCATCTGCAGTCCTGCCGTCTATGCGGCATTCTTTTTTGAGAAGCATATCGCCTGTGTCAAGGCCTTTTGCCATCTGCATTATTGTGACTCCCGTGCTGTCGTCTCCGTCAAGTATTGCTCTTTGTATAGGCGCCGCGCCTCTGTGTCTTGGCAGAAGCGAAGCGTGGATGTTGACGCAGCCGTATTCGGGAAGCGTCAGAATCTGCTCCGGAAGTATCTGCCCGTAGGCCGCAACGACTATAATATCGGGCGCATACTCCTCAAGAGTTTTGAAAAACTCCTCGTCACCTTTTACTTTTTCGGGCTGCAGCACAGGGATGCCAAGTTCAGCCGCCTTTGTCTTGACAGGTGTGAACATTATTTTTTTGCCTCTGTTTCGCGCCCTGTCCCGCTGCGTTACCACATATCCGATTTCATAGCCCGCCTCTGCAATGGCCGCGAGAGGTTCCACTGCAAAATCGGGAGTTCCCATATATACTATCTTCATTTATTCTTCCTCTGATTCTGCTGCCGCGCTTCTTATATTCTGAGCCTTGTCAATATAAAGTATACCCTCAAGATGGTCAAATTCGTGACAGGTAACCACCGCGTCAAATTCCTCAAGCTCCAGTGTAAACTCATCTCCGTTTCTGTCAAGGGCTTTAATCTTAACATATTCGGGTCTTGTGACATCACCTATGAGTCCGGGAACCGAAAGGCAGCCTTCGGCGCCTGTCTGCTCGCCTCTTAATTCAATAATCTCAGGGTTTATAAATTCCACAACCCTGTCAGGCTCTGCTTCCGTTATGAAAATTCTTCTCATAACGCCAACCTGCGGAGCTGCGATTCCAACTCCGTTTTCCATACGCATGGTTTCGAGCATATCGTCAAGAAGCACTTTTGTCCTGTCGGTGATTTTGTCAACCTCTCTGCAGTGCTTTCTTAATACCTCGTCACCTTCTACCACAATATTTCTTAATGCCATTTTGTCCTCCGCTAAATAAAACTGTATGGGTTTATGTCTATTCCCACATTTACTCCGGTTTTGCCGCTGTTGTTTTCTCTGTTGAGTTTATCCAAAGCTCCAAGAAAAAGTCCGCGCTTTCCCTTAGGGCATTTAATCATCATATGATGTCTGTAGGTTTCTTTGATTTTGCTTACAGGCGCCGGCTGCGGCCTGTAAATAAATCCTGTATGAAGCATTTCGTTAAGGCTCTGATACCATCCGTCCGCTTCCTTTGCCACCCGGATTTCATCCTCTCCGGAAAATATAAGGCGGATCAGGTCATAATACGGCGGATAGCACATAAGCTTCCTGAGCTTCAGCTCCTCTCTGCAGAAGCCCTCGTAGTCATGCTCCGCAGCCGCTCTGACTGCGTAGTTTTCCGGAGAAAATGTCTGTATTATGACGCTTCCCCGAAGCTCTCCCCTGCCAGCTCTGCCTGCAGCCTGCGTTATAAGCTGAAATGTCCTCTCCGGCGCTCTGAAGTCCGGTATATTAAGCGAGCTGTCTGCCGAAACAATTCCGACAAGCCCCACATTGTCAAAATCAAGACCCTTTGCAATAAGCTGCGTGCCTATGAGTATATCGGTTTTGTGCCTTGCAAATGATTTCAGCACTCTGTCCATGACTCCCGCGCGTTTTGCCGTATCCATATCAAGTCTTGCATATGTGGCGTCAGGAAAAAGTCTTTCGATTTCATCTTCGAGTTTTTGTGTGCCCGCGCCCTGCATTCTGAGGGATTCCTGCCCGCATTCGGGGCACATCTTCGGCACAGGCTCCCTGTGTCCGCAGAAATGGCAGTAAAGCCCGTTTATGTCCCTGTGATATGTAAGGCTTATGCCGCATACAGGGCATTTCATCACATGGCCGCATTCTCTGCATGAAATATATGTCGAAAAACCCCGTCTGTTAAGAAGCAGAATAACCTGCTGCCCGTCTGAAAGAGTACTGTTCATGCGGTCATAAAGCTCTCTGCTCAGAAGAGATTTGTTGCCGTTTCGCAGTTCCCCGTTCATATCTACGATATCAACCTCCGGCAGAGGGTTGCTGTTGAATCTTGTTTTCATTTCTATCCTGTGATAGATGCCCTCATCTGCACGTTGTGATGATACAACCGAAGGTGTGGCGCTTCCGAGCACCACTATGCCGCCGTAATATCCGGCTCTTTTGATTGCCACCTCCAAAGCCTCGTATCTTGGAGTCATATCCGATTTGTAGGTTGCCTCATGCTCCTCATCAAGAATTATGATTCCGATGTTTTCAAGAGGCGCAAACACCGCAGAACGCGCGCCTATGACTATTCTGACGCTGCCGCTTCGGATTTTCTGCCACCGGACATATCTCTGAGGCTTTGTCATGCGGCTGTGCATTACCGCAATCATATCGCTTCCGAAATGTTTTTCAAACCGGTCTATCACCTGTCCTGTCAGTGAAATCTCAGGCACCATCATTATCGCTGTCCGGCCTGAAGCTAAAACCTGCTCTATGGCCTGTATATATACCTCGGTCTTGCCGCTTGATGTAACGCCGTGAACAAGAAATATTCCATGCTGTCTGTCTGCAATATACGGCTTCATCCTGTTTAATGCGGCACGCTGCTCGGAGGTGAGAATTCTGGGGGCAGGCTCGGGCAAAACAGGCTGCTTATGTTTAAGCTCCCGCTTCGGCGGACCTCCTGCCGGAGTAAAACAGCCGACTCCGTCTATATATTTGACAAGATAGCGTTTTTTCATCCATCTGCAGGTCTGTATCATCTCCTCATTCAGACAGATATTCTCATCTGCGTGGTCTACCTCTCTGAATCTGAGATCTCTGCCGTCCTCATCTCTGACATCGAATATATAGCCTTCTCTGAGAGTTTTGCTTCTGGCAAAGGGCACATATACCTTCTGTCCTATGATTGCATCCTCATCCCTGCAAAGGTATGTATAAAACACATCGGTCATCTGGCTTTTGTTGTCAATTACAATATCTGCATATTTCATCGCACTACAGCAGGAATATATTGTGCTGCCTGCATTCACGATCCATGTCCTCAGGCCATACCGAAACCTGAACCTCTCCTATATGAGCCTTGCGCAGGAAATACA
>CAVDMD010000043.1:0-17211 GCA_963609975.1 bacterium
GTGTGCGATATGTGGAAATAGGAATTTTAATTCCGTATATTTCCACTTTTTTTATAATACAGGAAATATCGATTTGTAGATATTTCCTGTATTCCCAATTTCTCTATTTCTTTGACCTTCCTAAGTATTCGCCTGTTCTTGTGTCAATCTGGATAATCTCGCCTTCTTCAATGAATATAGGAACATGAATAGTAGCGCCTGTTTCAACTACTGCCGCTTTGGTAACGTTTGTAGCTGTGTTGCCTTTAACTCCCGGCTCTGTTTCGATAACCTTGAGGTCTACAAAGTTCGGAGCTTCAACCATAAATGCTGCGCCCTTGTAGAACTTGATGGTCGCTTCATCGTTTTCTCTGAGGTATTTGATAGCCTCTTCCACCTGTTCTTCCATCAGAGGAACCTGATCATATGTTTCAGGGTCCATGAAGTAATAAAGCTCACCGTCATTGTACAGATACTGCATAACCTTGGTCTCAATATGAGCCTTAGGGAATTTGTCATCAGGGTTGAAGGCTTCTTCTCTTGTAGCTCCTGTAAGTATGTTTTTGTATTTTGTTCTTACAAATGCGGCTCCCTTGCCCGGTTTAACGTGCTGGAAATCTAAAACCACATGAGGTTCACCGTTAATTTCAAATGTAATACCTTTTCTGAAATCGCTTGCATAAATCATAAATATCTCTCCATTCATCAAAAAAATCGTCTCTAGTATCAATAACTATTATATCAAATATACCAGTTATTGCAAGTGCTAGTTTGCATTTTGACCATTGCCTGCAGGCATTATGGCTTCATTCAATATCTGGTAAACATCCTGCATCATCAGCGCAAATCTCATTTCGCACTGTATATACTGCGCAGCGGCAGGATCCTGCATCATAATACCCGCAAGCTCCTGCATTTTGGCAAGTGCCTCCGCATCCATTTCCTCTCCTGCAATCTGCTTTGCCTGCATCTCAATCTGCTTTGCCTGAAAATCCTGTATCATTTTGTCAAGGTCTGGATTCTGTGCAATCATATTTTTGGCATTCACATACTGTTTGTATTCTTCACATTCTTTTATGGCCTTTGCCAGAGTGTGCGCCTGATCGTAAACGTTCATTGTAAACTCCTTTCGTGATTATACTTCTAAGAATATCGGCAGTATCACCGGACTTCTCTTGGTTTTTTCATATATAAACGTGCGAAGCGAATCTTTTACTGTTGATTTCATCGCATTCCAGTCTCTGTTGTTTTTTTTGCAGCAGCTGACAAGCGCTTTTTCAACCACGCAGCGCGCATCCTCTATAAGGTCCTCGTTTTCTCTGACATAGACAAAGCCTCTTGATATGATGTCCGGACCCGATACCACATTGCGTTCTCTGTCTATGGCTGCAACCACTATGATGAGTCCTGACTCCGACAGAAGATGTCTGTCTCTCAATACTATATTGCCTACATCTCCGACACCTAATCCGTCTACAAGAATATCCTCAGCAGGGACTGTTTCTTTCATAATCTCGGCGCGTCTTCTTGTAAGGTTAAGAATCTGGCCGTTTTCGAGAATAAAAATCGAATTGTTTTTCATTCCCAGATTTTTTGCTATCTCCTTGTGAGCCATCAGATGTCTTGCCTCACCGTGAACCGGCATGAAGAACTTTGGCTTGATAAGCGAGTGCATTATCTTGAGTTCCTCTTCGCAGGCATGACCCGAAACGTGAGTGTCTGCGATATCCGAATATATTACCGTCGCTTCTTTTTCGATAAGCTTGTTTACTACATTTGATACCATTTTTTCATTGCCCGGCACAGGAGTTGACGATAATATTACTACGTCACCTTTTTTGATCTGTACCGATTTGTGCTCGTTTGAGGCCATTCTCGAAAGAGCCGACATAGGCTCTCCCTGACTTCCGGTAGTTATAATCAGCAGCTGTCTGTCAGGTATCGAATTTATCTTTTTGATATCGACAAGAGTGCCTGCCGGTACCGACAGATAACCAAGCTCCATAGCTATTTTGACCACGTTTTCCATGCTTCTGCCGGAAATAGCGACTTTTCTTTTGCACTTGACCGCATTGTCTATTATTTTTTGCACTCTGTGCACATTTGAGGAGAAGGTTGCAATTATAATTCTCTGATTTACATCTTCAAATATGTTTGCAAGGGTTTCTCCCACAACCTTCTCGGAGGCTGTAAATCCCGGTCTTAATGCGTTGGTGCTGTCTGCCATCATAAGGGTTACTCCCTTGGCCCCTATTTCGGCAAGCTTTGTGAAATTTATAGGTTCTCCGTCTACCGGAGTATAGTCTATCTTGAAATCTCCTGTGTGGAATATCCTGCCCGCAGGAGTGTCTATGCAGTAGCACACGGCGTCTGCAATAGAATGAGTTGTTCTGATGGTTTCAACACCGAACGGTCCCAGCTTGAATTTGTCGCCGGGTTTGATTGTGTTAAGTCTGGCCTTGAGGCCGTGTTCTTCAAGTTTGCTTTTGACAAGACCCAGTGTGAGCCTTGTTCCGTATATCGGCGCATTGAGCACCTTGAGAAAATACGGTATTGCTCCGATATGATCCTCGTGTCCGTGAGTCAGAATTATGCCTTTGATTTTTTTGTCTGAATTCTGCAGGTACGAAAAATCCGGAAGCACAATATCTATACCGTACATCTCATCTTCAGGGAAAGTCATACCGCAGTCTATGATGAGTATCTGGTCCTGATATTCTAAAAGCGTCATATTCTTGCCGATACCGTTAAGACCGCCTATGGGAATAACCTTTATCCCCTGGCTTTCCTTTTTGTTTGTGTTTTGTTTCATAAATTATCTCTCCATCCATATATCTTCAGATGGCTATTATTTAACAACGATATTTACAAGTTTGTCAGGTACCGCAATTACTTTTACAATATTTCTGCCGTCCACTGCTCTTGCAGCAGCTTCGCTTTCCATAACAGTCTTCTGAAGTTCTTCTCTGTTTAATCCGCTGGCAATGTTCATTTTTTCTTTAACCTTGCCGTTAATCTGAATTACTATTTCAATGCTGTCTTTAACCAGCGCGCTTTCATCGTAATCAGGCCAGCTGACATTGTATAACGAACCTGTGTGTCCGAGATACTCCCACATTTCCTCGCAGATATGAGGAGTAAACGGTGAAAGAATCAGCACCAGTTTTTCTATGCAGGCATTGATAAGTCCCTCGTTCACATCAGGAAGCTCCTTGTAGCGGTAAAGCTCGTTTACAAATTCCATAATTGTACTGATTGCCGTATTGAACTGGAATCTTCCGCTTGCGTCATCGGAAACTTTTTTGACTGCATAGTTGGCCATGTAGTTGAGCTGTCTGTCGTTGTCGTTTGTGATTTCAAAATCTACAGTCTTAAATCCGTATTTTTTAACTGTCTCGTATACAAGTCTGTAGACTCTGTTGAGGAATCTGAAGCTGCCCTCAACGCCCGCATCAGACCAGTCGAGTTCTTTTTCGGGCGGCGCCGCAAACAGTATAAACAGACGTGCTGTATCAGCTCCGTATTTTTCGAGTATTTCAGCAGGGCTTACCACGTTGCCCAGTGATTTGCTCATTTTTTTGCCGTCTTTGTTTACCATGCCCTGAGTAAGCAGGTTTTTGAACGGCTCCTCATCTGTTACAAGTCCCAGATCATAAAGCGCCATCTGGAAAAATCTTGAGTACATAAGGTGCAAAATAGCGTGCTCCACTCCGCCTATATACTGGTCAACATTCATCCAGTATTTCACTTTTTCTTTGTCAAACACTTCGTTTTCATTCTTAGGATCGCAGTATCTTAAGAAATACCACGATGAATCAAGGAATGTATCCATAGTGTCGATTTCTCTCTTTGCAGGTGCTCCGCATACAGGGCACACGGTGTCTACAAAGGTTTTGCTGGTCGCTATAGGGGATTCGCCCCTGCCTGTAAATTCAATGTCTGTAGGCAGCAGAACAGGCAGATTTTCTTCTTTTTCGGGAACCCATCCGCAGTGCTCACAGTGAATCATAGGGATAGGAGTACCCCAGTATCTCTGTCTTGAAATGAGCCAGTCTCTCAGTCTGTAGTTGACTGTGGCCTTGCCTATGCCCTCTGCTTCAACCCACTCTATAACCTTTTTGATGGCTTCACGGTTGTTCATGCCGTCAAATTTGCCGGAATTTATCATTGTTCCCTCTGCAACGAAGGCTTCCTTGAGGTTGTTTACATCTATCTCAGGATTTCCCGGATCTACTACAGGTATTATATCAAGGCCGAATTTAACGGCAAATTCAAAGTCTCTCTCATCGTGCGCAGGTACTGCCATGATAGCTCCCGTACCGTAGCCCATAAGAACATAGTCTGAAATGTAAATCGGAACTTCCCTGCCGTTTACGGGGTTAATCGCATATTTGCCTATGAATACGCCTGTTTTTTCATTGCTGGTCGAAGTTCTTTCGATGTCGCTCATATGCTGACATCTGTCAATGTATTCCCTGACAGGCTGCTCATATTCAGTGCCCTCAACAAGACTGTCTACATACGGGTGCTCGGGAGCGAGCACCATATATGTCACGCCAAAGAGCGTATCGACTCTTGTTGTGAATATCCTGAGTTTTCTTGCGTCGTCTTTAATTGCAAAGTCAACCTCTGCGCCTACGGATTTGCCTATCCAGTTTTTCTGCATGGTTTTAACCTTGTTTGGCCAGCCGTCAAGTGTGTCGAGGTTCTTCAGAAGTCTTTCGGCGTAATCTGTGATTTTGAGATACCACTGCGAGAGGTTTTTTTTGCCTACAGGCGCGCCGCATCTTTCGCAGGCGCCGTCAACAACCTGCTCGTTTGCAAGAACAGTCTGACAGTCGGGACACCAGTTTACAGGATTTTCTTTTTTGTATGCCAGTCCCTGTTTGTAAAACTGAATAAAAATCCACTGCATCCATTTGTAGTAGTCCGGATGACAGGTGCATACCTCTCTGTCCCAGTCATATGCAAGACCAAGCTCAGCAAGCTGCTCCTCCATTTCGTGTATGTTGTCCCATGTCCATATGTCCGGTGCAACATCGTGCTTGATTGCCGCGTTTTCTGCAGGAAGCCCGAAGGAGTCAAAGCCCATCGGATGAAGCACATTATAGCCCTGCATTTTTTTGAATCTTGCCACCACGTCGCCTATTGAGTAGTTTCTTACATGGCCCATATGAAGCTTGCCTGACGGGTAAGGAAACATTTCAAGCACATAGTACTTCTCCATATCCGGCTTTTCTTCCATTTTGAAAGTATTGTTGTCAGCCCAGTATTTTTGCCATTTCTTTTCTATTTCTGTGAAGTTATATCTTTCGTTCATTTCCATATCCTCCGCTTATCAGTTAAAATCCAGTGTACTGCAATCTCCCCAGATTTTTTCTATGCTGTATTTTTCACGCATCTGTTCCGTAAGAACATTAATTATGATATCGCCGTAGTCCATAAGCATCCAGCCTGATGACGGCTTTCCCTCTATGCTCTTTACAAAGATTCCTTCTTTTTCAAAGACAAATTCCATCTCATCGACAAGCGCATTAAGCTGTCTTTCGCTTCCTGCAGTTACAAGTACAAAATAATCTGCAAAGGAAGATTTCTCAGCAATGTCTATAATCATTACATCTCCGCCTTTTTTTGCATCTAATGTCTTAGCTGCAAACAGCGCCATTTCTTTACTGTTCATTAACCAAACACTCCTTATATGCTTCTATAGTATCCCTTCCGGGATCGATTCCTTTTGATTCAAGGTCTTTAACCGTCCATTCCAGAATAAATCTGTATACACCCTCTATGTCCGAAAAAGCCCTGCTGCGAAGGTTTGCGGCTTCGGGATAGGTTCTGCCCGGCTCTACGGCATCCGCTACAAATATTATTTTTTCGAGCATGGACATCCCCGCTCTTGCAGATGTGTGGTATCTGATTGCGTTCAGAACATCCTCATCCTCTATGCCGTAATATTCTTTTGCCCAGCAGGCCGCTATTCTGCCGTGCGCAAGATTGGTGTTTCCGATAAATTCCGGGCCTATATCAAACTTTCTGACCTCCTCGTCGGACTCCTCTGCCGAAAGAGGCTTTGCTATATCGTGAAACAGTGCGGCAGTACGTGCCTTTGAAACATCCTGACTGTATGCCGCCGCAAGCTGCTGCGCCGTTTCGACGACTCCAAAGGTATGTTTTTTTCTTGATTCCTTCAGGTTTTTATCTATATATTCAAGACATTTATTTATATAGTCCATTCTCCTGTATATACCTTTCGACCTTAGGATTTATATAGTTCTTGACAGATTCTCCGTTTTTGAGTTTTTCTCTTAGCTGCGTGGATGAAATATCGATCTGGGTATTGTTTATAACGATTATCTTACAGCCGTATTCTGCTCTCAGCTCATCAATTTTGGCTTTGAGTTCATCATCTCTGTAGCCGGGTCTTGAGCCTATGATAAACGAATATCCCGAAAGTATTTCATCTGCGTTTTTCCATGTGTCGATTTTAAGGAAGGCATCCGTCCCTGTTATGAAATAGATTTCCGCGCCGCTGCCGAATTCATCCCTGAAATGATTCAGAGTGTTTATCGTATAGGAAATCTCATCTCTGTTTAATTCATAGGGAGAAATTATAGCCCCGTCGTAATTCTGAACCGAAAGTTCTATCATCTCGGCTCTGTGTCTGCCGTCTGTGGCTTTTCTGTCCAGCTTGAAGGGCTGCAGGTTTGCCGGAACAAATATTATCCTGTCAAGCTCCGCCTCGTCCTTTGCCTGCATTGCAAGGTATATGTGTCCGAAATGTATCGGATCAAAGCTACCTCCAAAAATTCCTATCCTAGTCATATGCTATTTCTCCAGTTTCTCATATAAAGTCTTTACTATACTGTCTGCCGGAACCTCTATCTGATGTGATTTGTCAAGAACCTTGACCTGCAGTATTCCTGTTTCGATTTCGTTGTCGCCGATTACTACAGCGTAAGAAGCTCCCGATCTGTCCGCTGCCTTGAACTGTCCCTTGATATTTCTCTCAAGCAGATCTATTTCGGTATTGATACCGTGCGCTCTGAGTTCTCCTGCCAGTCTGAGACCGTATTTTCTGGCCTTGTCACCCATAATAACTATAAATACTTCTGTTTCCTGCGGTTTTGGTATCTCAACTCCATTTGCCTCCATTGTAAGGAGCAGTCTCTCGATGCCGAGACCAAAGCCCACGCCCGGTGTCGACGGCCCTCCGACCTCCTCTATGAGGTTATCGTATCTGCCTCCTCCGCATACTGTGCCCTGCGCACCTATGCCGGTCGTTACAAATTCAAAGGCTGTCTTGGTATAATAGTCAAGACCTCTTACGATTCCCGGATCCACGACATATTCGATATTCATGGCTTCAAGGTTCTGTTTGAGCTCCTCAAACGCATCTGTGCAGTCATCGCACAGGTAGTCAAGCATTACAGGCGCTCCCTGCACCAGCTCCTGACATACAGGCGATTTGCAGTCTAATATCCTGAGAGGGTTTCTCTCATATCTGTCCTTGCAGGTGTCACAGAGGCCATCATATCTGTCCGCAAGAAATTCTCTCAGGGCAGCTCTGTGTTTTTCTCTGCATTCGGGACAGCCTATGCTGTTGATTCTAAGCTCTATGTCTCTGATACCCATTGAGTTTAAGAATTCATATCCAAGCGATATTACCTCAGCGTCTGCCAGCATATTGTCAGTGCCGAAGGTTTCTATTCCAAACTGGTGGAACTGTCTTAATCTGCCTGACTGCGGCTTCTCATATCTGAAGCAGGATATGTCGTAAAAATATTTTGTAGGCTGCGGATTCGCATAACTTTTGTGCTCTACAAATGATCTTACTACAGGAGAAGTCCCCTCAGGTCTTAATGTAATGCTTCTGTTTCCGAAATCGGTAAACGTATACATTTCCTTCTGCACGATATCGGTTGTGTCACCTACGCCTCTTTTGAACAGCTCTGTGTGTTCAAATACAGGTGTTGCAATCTGTCTGAAGCCGTACCTTGCACATATGTCCGCAAAAGCATTGCGCACATATTTCCATTTGTATGCATCCTGCGGAAGCATATCTTTTGTTCCTTTTGGTGCATTAGTAAGCAATGTCTCACCTCCCGTTAAATATATGTCTGTTTTTTCTTTCGATCATTTCATTTATTCGTGAAATGTATATCTCATAGTTTGATACATTGGGTACACGTTCAAGCCTGTTTTCATCAGGATAGTATACCTTGCTGATACCGCCGGCTCCCATGGCTATAATGCTCTGAGCCTCCTCCATAATCCGTATGTTATATACGCTGAATGTATCGTTTTTGCAGTATCCTGTGTTTTCGAGGCTGCCTGCCATATGTTTTTGTCTGTAAAGATAATACGGTCTGTAGCCTCTGCTGTCTAAAATCTCTCTGCCTGCCGCAAGCATCTGTGATACTGTCTCGGCCTGTCTGAAATGAAAGCTGCTGTCTATATCCCTGAGCTTCGAGGCTCTTTTGACTGCCAGCGTATGAACCGTTATGTTTTCGGCGCCAAGCTCTGCGACTTTATTCACTGTATCGCAGAAATCCTCCGCCGTTTCCTCCGGAAGCCCCGCTATAAGGTCGCAGTTGATTACCGGAATCTCAAATCTGCGGGCAAGCTCAAATGCATCATAAATCTGGCTGTTTGTGTGGCTTCTGCCTATTATGCGCAGAGTTTTCTCTTTCATTGTCTGAGGATTTATGCTTATTCTGTCTGTATGGCAGTCCGAAAGCACCTTTATTCTGGCTTCTGTAATTGTGTCGGGTCTGCCCGCCTCTACTGTAAATTCTCTGACGCTCCCGGTGTTTATATGTTTGTATATATGCGAAAGCAGTCTGTCAAGCTGGCGCTCGTCAAGAGTCGTAGGCGTGCCGCCGCCTATATAAATGCTTTCGGGAATTATGCCGCAGGCTTTCATGCCTGCGCCGACCGCTTCGATTTCTGTCATCAGCGCATCAAGATATGCGTCTATGACCTCCCTGTCTGCCTGATTTGATGTAAACGAGCAGTAAAGACATCTTGTCGGACAAAACGGTATGCCTATATATATTCCTGCCGAATCCGGAGCAGGTCTGCCCAGTTTCTCCTGCTGGTAGCTGTATATATCAACAAGCTCTTTTGCCTTATCGCTGCTCACTCTGTAGTTCTCTGTAAATTCTCTGCAGGGGTCAGACAGCATACCTGCAAGCTTGACCGGTCTTACGCCTGTAAGCGTGCCCCATGGCGGTTTTTGTCCCGTCAGCTCCGAAAGCCTGTCGTAAATCTCAGCTTTTAATAAATTCTTATCGTTTTTAGTATCGCCCTTAAGTGTGAATTCCAGTCTGTCCGGAATATTTCCGGTCTGCTCTGCAAGCTCCTCTGCCGTTATATATTCTCCCTGTCTGCGCTGCTCTAAAGCATAGACTTCAAATTCGTCCTCGGGCAGAAATATTTTGATAAGTTCCTCGTATTCATATCTTTTGGTTACATTGTTTAAGACGATATTATACAAAAGGATTGTTCTCCTTTTCAAATCCTATCGTGGTAGGTCCCATGTGTCCCGGAAGCACCTGTGTATCATCCGGCAGCAGGAACAGTTTGTTTTTGATGGATTCCATGATTGTTTTGAAATCACCGCCTGCAAGGTCTGTTCTTCCTATTGATCTGCAGAACAGAGTGTCTCCGCTGAACAGTACATCGTCAACCAGTATGCACATACCTCCCTCTGTGTGTCCCGGAGTCATTATGAACTTCATAGTCATATTGCCTACGCTTAAAGTGTCTCCTTCGTCAACCAGTATATCCGCCTTGAAGGATACTTTTTCGGGACCGAAATGATGAGCCTCGTTTAATTCCGGAGTTTCAAGCATTTTTTCCTCAGCTCTTGAACATACAACCTTTGCGTCAGGAAAATCCTTTAGGTGAGCCTGCACTCCGCCTATATGATCTCCATGGCCGTGAGTCAGAACTATATACTGTATCTGTATGTCGTTTTTTTCGATTATTTTTTTGAGCTCGGGGCTGTATCCGCCAAGGTCAACTATAAATCCAAGTCTGTTTGTTTCGTCGCAGACAAGATATGTGTTTGCCTGCAGCATTCCTGTCGGTATATTGACTATTTTCATGTTTCACCTCTTAAAAAGTTTTACGGCTGTCCAGCAGTATCGTCACCGGACCGTTATTATTTATTTCAACAAGCATACGCGCCTGAAATATTCCTGTTTCAACTCTGATTCCCTCACCCCTTATTTTTTCACAGACAGTCTGATAAAGTCTGTTTGCAGCTTCGGGGTCTTCTGCTGTTATGAAGCTGGGGCGCTTGCCCTTGCGGACATCTCCCAGCAGAGTAAACTGTGATATTGCAAGAATACTGCCGCCCACATCTCTGACTGACAGGTTCATTTTTTCGTTGTCGTCTTCAAAAATGCGAAGCCCTGAAACCTTGTCAGCAATATATCCTGCGTCTTTGTCGGTATCGCCTTTTTCGACTCCTATAAGAACAACCAGTCCCTTGTCTGTTGCTCCCGTAATCTGTCCGTCTACCGTCACGCTTGATTTTGTCACTCTCTGTACTACTGCTCTCATATGAATTTAATTACTCCTGTATACGTCTATAACGCCGCTTATGTTTTTGAGGTTTCTGAGAACTTTCTGGATTTCTCCCGTATCGGAAAGCGCCAGAGTCATTGTCATATGCACAATATTGTCCCTGTCAGATCTTGCGTTTACTCCCGCAATATGAACATCCAGATCCTCACAGGTTCTTGAGATATCCGCAAACATGCCTTTTCTGTCCTCGGCAATTACGGATATATCGGTATTGTATGAAATGGTATTCTCGTCGCTGCTCCATTCAACCTCGATAAATCTGGCTTTTTCGGTTTCGGGGAGGTTCACTATATTCGGGCAGTCAACTCTGTGAACCGAAACGCCTCTCCCCTTGGTGATATACCCTATAATCTGATCTCCCGGAACCGGGCTGCAGCACTTGGATACTCTGACAAGCAGATTGTCAATGCCCTTGACCCTGACCCCTGCATCGTTGTATCTGGCTTTTGTATTTTTGCTGACAGCCTTTGCTTCGATTTCGGATATTCTGTTTTTTGATTTTTCTTCTTCGGCTTTTCGCTGTTCTTTGAAAAACCCTATGATAAGAGTTGCGGCTTTGCCGAGTATGGTGCCGCCCTGACTTATCTGTGTATAAAAATCATCAAGTGAATGATATTTTAATTCTTTAACTGCTCTGTTGATATATGCGGATTTCAGAACCTCGTTAGGGTCATAGCCTTTTTTGCGCATATATTTGTCGATGGCGTCTTTGCCTTTGTCTATGGTGCCCGCGCGGTTTTCTTTTTTGAGATACTGCCTTATTTTGGTTCTTGCTGTACTGCTCCTTGCAATTCTCAGCCAGTCAATGTTGGGTCCCGATGAATTCGGGTTTGTGAGTATTTCCACAATGTCTCCGTTTTGCAGGGTATGGTTGATGGTAACTATTTTGCCGTTGATTTTGGCGCCCACGCATTTGCACCCTATATCCGAATGTATCTTAAATGCAAAATCAAGAGGTGTGGAGCCAGCAGGCAGCTCCAGCACATCACCTCTTGGTGTAAACACGTAAACCTGACTTGCAAACAGATCCACCTTGAGAGTTTCCATGAATTCTCTCGGATCCTCCATATCTTTCTGGAGCTCCAGAGTCTGTCTGAGCCATGCGAGCTTTACCTCCTCCTTGTCGGATTTGATTCCTTCTTTGTATTTCCAGTGCGCTGCAATACCGTATTCGGCAATCCTGTGCATTTCATATGTTCTAATCTGAATCTCGAAAGGATCTCCGTTGTCGCCTATTACGGTAGTATGAAGCGACTGATACATATTAGGCTTCGGCATGGCTATATAGTCTTTGAATTTGCCGGGTATAGGCTTCCACATCGTATGAACTATGCCCAGCACAGCATAGCAGTCCTTGACAGACTCCACAATCACTCTGATTGCGGTAAGGTCAAAGATTTCATCAAGCTGCTTGTGCTGATATTTCATCTTGCGGTAGATGCTGTAAAAATGCTTGGAGCGTCCCATGATCTCACATTCGATATTGAAATCATCAAGAGCTTTTTTGACATCGCCTATAACCTGATTTATAACGGCTTCGCGCTCGTCTTTGCGGGCGCTTACTTTTTCGGCAAGCTCATAATAGGCTTCGGGCTCCAGATATTTGAGAGCAATATCCTCCATCTCGAACTTCATAGTGTATATTCCCAGCCTGCTGGCAAGAGGAGCATAGATTTCAAGTGTTTCTCTGCACTTTTCTTTGATTTTCTCCTCTGTCATATAGTTGATTGTCCTGAGATTGTGGAGCCTGTCCGCCAGCTTTATAATCAGAACCCTGATATCCTTTGACATTGCAAGGAACATTTTTCTTAAATTTTCGGCCTGTTTTTCTTCTTTGTTCTCAAATACGATTGAGCCCAGCTTGGTGACTCCGTCCACCAGAAGCAGCACCTCATCGCCGAATTCTGCGCTGAGCTGTTCCTTGGTGTACGGAGTATCCTCTATGACATCGTGAAGCAGACCTGCAACGAGAGTTTCATCGTCCATTCCAAGCTCTGCAAGTATCCGGGCAACTTCAACCGGATGAATTATATAAGGTTCACCGGATTTTCTGAGCTGCCCGTTGTGCATATCCTCTGCTATGGAGTATGCTCTGTTGATAAGGTCAACATCATAGTTGGGATTAATATTCAAAATGTCATCTAAAAACTGCTGCCTGCGATTCATCTTTGTTCCTTCAAATCCTCAAAATCTAAACTATTGCGCCTTCACCGTAATCTTTAGGTTTTTCTTTTTCTTTTTTGGGTGCTCCCATATATTTCTTTTTGTTTCCGCCACCGCTGTTTTTTCTTTTTTCGGTAAGCTTTGTAAGGTCATAGTAAAGCGGTGAGCATATAAATATTGATGATGCCGCACCTACGATTACACCTACCATCAGAGGCAGCATGAACTGTCTGATTGACTCTGAGACCATGATATACATAGGAATCATAACTATCAGAGTTGTTGCGGATGTCATCAGGGATCTTCCCAGCACCTGATTTACACTTGTGTCTGCAAGCTCCATAAGGTCGCGTTTTTTGGTAAGACCTAAGTTTTCTCTGATTCTGTCGAATATTACTATAGTATCGTTTATGGAGTAACCTACAACCGTAAGTATACCTGCGATAAACGGATTGTTGATGGTAACGTGGAATATTCCGTAAAATGCAATTACAATAAGCACATCATGGAATACACCTGCAAGAGATGCCACTCCAAACGGTATTTTTCTGAATCTTACCACGATGTATATAAGCATGCACAGTGCGGCTATAAGGACTGCCTTGACAGCGTTTGCCTTGAGCTCGTCACCCACTGCAGGACCAAACTGCTCCGATGCTATAAGTCCGTCGTCTTCACAGCCGAATTTTTCCTGCATCGCGTCAAATATTTCTGCTCTTGCATCATTGTCATAGAATGTGGTTGTTTTTATGATTATCTGAGAGTTGTCATCACCGCCGTAAACGAAGTTGACATTCTCTGCATCAAATTTATCCAGCACATCCTGCACTTCGGAGAATTCAACCTGCTTGCCCATATCTATTGTCATTGTCGTACCGCCTGTAAAGTCGATACCGTAGTTAAATCCTCTGATGCCGCCTACGATAAAACCGCACAGAATTATAACAACGCTGACAATATAGTATATTTTTCTGTGTCTCAGTACATGGAAGAACTTTTTGATATGGAAACTTGCGCTTCCGTCTTCTCTGATACCAAACAGTGCTTTTTTAGGTTCTTCTCTCTTGAGACCGATGAAAGTTTCAAGATAAAGTCTTGAAATCAGTACACCTGAAATGATACTGAATATAACGCCCAGCATCAGTGTTACCGCAAAGCCTTTAACTGTAGCGGAGCCTACTTCGTACAGAACAACACCTGCGATAAGAGTTGTTATCTGACCGTCCATAATAGCCGAAAGCGCATTGTGGAAGCCTGATTCACACGCAATTCTTACCGATTTGCCCTGACTTAATTCTTCTCGTATTCTTGAGAATATGATTACATTGGCGTCAACCGCCATACCGATGCCCAGTATGATACCTGCAATACCCGGCAGTGTCAGCGTGCTTCCTGAGAATGCCATTGCCCACAGCACCATAATTATATACAGCAGAAGCGCCACGTTGGCGATAACTCCGAGGAATCTGTATGCTGCAATCATAAGCACAAAAATCAGAGCAAAGCCTATAAGGCCTGCAATAACGCTCTTTTCGAGAGCATTGTATCCTATTGATGCCGACTGTGTTGAAGATGTTACCTCTGTAAGCGTTACAGGGAGCGATCCGCCTCTGATAAGCGCTGCAAGGTTTGATGCGGATTCACTTGTATAGTTGCCTGTTATCTGGCAGCTGCCGCCGCTGATTACAGACTGCACCTCCGGCGCTGTTATGATGCTGCCGTCAAGCACGATAGCGATACATTTGTTGCTTGTAACGCCCTGATCTTCCATTTTGTTTTCAACTTCACCGTAGTATGCTTTTCGGGAGCCTTCTTCAAATTTGCTTGCTCCCTCGCTGTCAAACTGAATGTTAACAACATATCCTGTGGATTCCTGGCTTGTGCCGGCTGTTGCGTCCTTGACATTGCCGCCGTCAACAACAACACTGCCGTCCGCAAGCAGGAACTGAAGCTGTGCAACCTGTCCGATCTGTTCGATGGCTTCTTCCGCATTGTCTGCGCCCGGAAGCTCTATTCTAAGTCTTTTGCTGCCCTCTATGGTTACAACCGCTTCTGAAAATCCCATTTCGTAAACACGGTTTTCCATTACTGTCTTGGTCTGTTCCATCAGATCTGAAAGCTCCTCGCCCGTATAATCGGTCTCGGCTTCCATTACGACATATACGCCGCCCTTGATGTCCAGTCCCAGATTAAGCTTGTCTTTAATCGGCTCGATTTTACCGATTCCGAAAATGGTGACATACCACGCGAATACTGTGAATACAAGAAGTATTACCGACAGTACCCTCCTAAAGTTTTGACTCATATTATTACCTGCTTTCTCTTATGTATTTGTGTTGAGCATAAAACTATGCCGTCTTAAACATAACTCATAATATTTTACTACTTTTTTGCTTTTGATACAAGAGAAATACAGTATTTTAGACACAAAACCATCACTTTTTTGTGTTGCTGCCTGTTATGCCGCCTAACATTCCCGCCGCTGCAGGTATCAGGTTTGTTTTGTCTGCCATACCGGCAGGATTTATCTCCCCTGTATACAGTGAAATACAGCACCATATGAAAACAATAAACAAAGCTGAAGCGGATATCCCCGACAGAATCCCTCTAAATGGGAATATGCCTGCCGCTAAAACTCCCGCAGCAAAGCAGCACAGCGAAAGAATAACATACATACACAGTCCCGCCGCATCATCAGGCAGAATCCCTGTCTGCATCATAAGCGAACAGGCTGCGGTCATCATTACAAACAGTGCAGTGCAGACTGCCAGGGCTTTGACGCTCTTTTTCAATGTATCCATACAAACCTCCATACAGTTGATGATATATGTATATACCGTATATGGCTGAAAAATACTGATAAAGCGAAAAAACTCACATACCTGCGGGCGGTACAGGCATTACAGCGGTGTGCACGGCATATATTATCATCAGCTACTGCTTTTCGGAGGCAAATATGACTGATATTAAAAAAATCGTGTTTTTTACCGTTATACCTGTGCTGTTTATTGCGTCTGCCTGTATTTATTCGCAGGTGACAGATGACAGGCTGCAGAATACAAATGCCGACTACAGTGAAACCGTAAAGGTGCCGATACTCATGTATCACGGTCTTATCAGAGATCCCGGTCTGCAGACAGAATATTTCATAAGTCCCGATATATTTGAGGAGGATCTGAAATACATAAAAGAGCATGGCTATACTACCGTATTTATGTCTGATCTTATCGACTTTGTCTATGAAAACAAACCCCTGCCCGAAAAACCCATAGTGCTTACATTTGACGACGGATACTACAACAACTACTGCTATGCCTACCCTTTGCTTAAAAAATATGATATGAAAGCAGTCATATCGATAATAGGGATTTATACCGACAAATTCAGCAGGGTCGATGAAAACAGCGCCGCCTATTCCCATATCACATGGAAGCAGCTTGGCGAAATGAAGGATTCCGGTCTTGTGGAGATACAAAACCACACATATAATATGCACGAGCTGGGTCAAAGGCGCGGAAGCGCCATAAAAAGCGGCGAAAGCAAAACTCAGTACAGAAAAGTTCTGACAGACGATCTTGTCAGACTGCAAAAAGAAATAAAGCACTATACCGGCAAGGCTCCCGATACATTCACCTATCCTTTTGGTATTTACAGCGATTATGAAGAGGAGCTTGTAAAAGAGCTTGGATTCAGAGCAACTCTGAGCTGCAGCGAGGGTATCAACTATATCACCTACAGCGATAAAAGCTGTCTGTATGAATTAAAGCGCTATCTTCGCGACGGAAACAGCAAAAGCAGCACCCTGTTTGAGAGATTCAAATAAGGCGCTGCCTGTTTTTGGCTAAGATATTCTACAGCTTTTTTTCAAACAGCACCAGACTGACATCCGGTATGCCGTTGAATATGCAAGGGACAATACCTGCCTCGCGATACCCCAGCTTGTTATACAGAGCTCTTGCTCCTGTGTTTTTTTCGTTGGTGTCAAGCCTCAGAACCGTGCAGCCTTCCTGTCGCGCAAGGTTTTCATAAAATGCCACAAATGCGCTGCCTGCGCCTCTGCCTGATGCCTTCGGGTCTACAGTCAGGGTATGTATCACCATTATCTCATCATCCGGAGCATCATATACGAATTCTCCATCCGCATATACATCAACCTGCTGATGATTGATAATTGCAGAGGCAATTATACTCCCATTATCCTCGCATACATACATATCGCCTCTTGCAACAGCTGATAATGCAGTCTTATCTGACGGATACACGCCTCTGATCCAGCCTGTAGTCAGTCTGCCGCAGGCTTCCTCGTCGAGGATATGCTCATATATGCCGGCAATCTGTTTAACATCTGTCTTATCTGCTTTTCGTATATTTGTCATTTGAAGACCCCCTTTTTTTCAAGTTCTTCATAGTCAAGCCCCAGTTTTTTTATAATATAGGAAATATCGCTTTAGAGATATTTCCGTATATTTCAAAGAA
>CAVDMD010000044.1:0-16973 GCA_963609975.1 bacterium
AGCATTATAAGCTGGTTTACAGACGGAATATCCACGCCTTCGTTAAAAATATCAACTGTAAATATGTAGTCAAGATACTCATTGCCATCGCTTTCAAGCAGCTCTATGGCTTTTTCTCGCTGCTCCTCGCTGTCAGCTCCGCTTAGTGCAACGGTTTTGTAACCTCTATCATTAAATGCATCTGACAGTTCTTTTGCTTCTTTGTTTCTGCTGCAAAACACAAGGCCCTTCACTCTGCCCTCAGAGCTACTGTAGTATCTTGCATTGTCTATTATATGAGATACTCTTTGCTCACACACCAGACTGTTAAAATCGCTGTTGTCATCAAGAATATTGCCGTCTACCGATATTTCTGTTATTCCAAAATAGTGAAACGGCACAAGCATATTTTCTTCAAGAGCCCTGTGCAGTCTGATTTCATAGGCTATATTGTAATCAAACAGACTGAATATATCAAAGCCGTCTGTTCTCTCAGGTGTGGCAGTCATTCCAAGCATAAATTCAGGTCTGAAATATTCTATTATTTTTGTATAGGTCGCAGCTCCTGCTCTATGCACTTCGTCTATAATTATGTAATCAAAGTAATCAGGAGCAAACTGTTTCAGATTATCGTCCTTTGACATCGTCTGCACCATTGCAAAGGTATAGTCATAGTCAAAATGCTTATTGCTTCCCGAAAGCACTCCCGCATTTATATCATAACCCAGCACGCGCTTAAAGCTTTCCATTGCTGCTCTTGCTATGTTTTCTCTGTGCACAAGAAATAACACTTTTTGGGCTTTGAACTTCCTGACATCAAATGCCGATAAATAGGTCTTGCCCGTTCCTGTTGCAGATATCAACAAGGCTTTTTGTTTGCCTTCTTTTCTTAGGGCTTCAAGCTGCCTCAAAGCTTCGTACTGCATTTTGTTTGGATTTATTTTTTTGAGTGCAATTACAGGAGTTTGTTTTTCTATCGTTTTAACCTGTGTGTATATTTTTTCGTATTCCTCAATCCATTCTTCTGTAACCTCAGTTGCGTTTGCAAAGGTACGCTCAAATTCTCTAAAAATATTCTGCATTACAGAGCCGTTTTCAAGAGAAGATAATTTCAGATTCCACTCTTTGTTCTCTGCCAGCGCTTTTTGAGTAAGGTTGCTTGAGCCTATAATAAAAGAATAGCTGTCTTTGTGTCTGAATATATATCCTTTGGCATGAAAATCTTCATCTGTTACTATTTTTAACTTTATATTTTTGAATTTCAAAAGACGCCTGAGTGCTCCGGGCTGGGTAAAATTCTGATACTGGGATGTTATGATTTTGCCTTTGACGCCTTTTTCCTCAAGCTCTTTTAATGTGTTAATCAGTGATACAACCCCGCTGCCTGTAATAAAGGCTACAGAAAAATAAAATTCATCACAGGCTCTGAGCTCGCTCTCTATGCTTGTAAGAACTTTCATTCCTCTTTTGTAGTCATTTACAAGAAGCTTCGGGTTGTATTTCTCGATAGATTTCATATTGCAGTCGATAAAGCCGTTAGTCAGACCTGCTGCAAGGTTTGTACTGATATCCATTATATTTCTCCCTGATTTATCAATGCTTCAACAACCGGTCTGTCTGCTGCCGCCCAGTCAATGTCGCCAAGGCTGTGCAAATCTTTCCATACAGCATTTATGTGCTCTTTTAACACTATATGTCTGTCCTCCATATTACATATAAAACAATGCATTCTTATGGCAAAGTCCGGGTAGGTATGCTCTACGGTATAAAAATGCTTCATAGACTCTGCCGGGATATACACTTCCATTTCCTCTATGAGTTCTCTGTGCAAAGCTTCTGCGGGTGTCTCTCCCTGCTCTATTTTGCCGCCCGGAAATTCGTATTTGTATGACACATAATCATATTTGCCTTTGTTTCTCTGTGCGCATAATATCTCGCCATTGTTCACAAGTATAGCACCTGATACTTCTATTATCTTCATTCCTGCTGCCTCTGTTAATTTCTTTTTGATAGTTATATTCTACCACGCCCAAGTGTATTTGTGCAAAAAAGTTAACCCGGCATATCCCTGCAGGCTGTACTCTGATTCGGATTTTGGGCATCGGAATTATCACCTACGTATCTCTCGTGACAGTTACATAATATACTGCATATTGTCCTGAAAACGGTACATTATTTACAGGTAACAAAATCTGCTTTCGTTCATACTATGAAGTATACTGTTCAGAAAGGGGATTTTAATTTGATTCAGGACGGAATAGAAATAAACAGAACCACGCCAAGGCCGTATGTAGGCATGCCCGTTGAGATTGATGACGAGCCTGCAGACAACACCGAGAAACAGAAGCCTGTATGCTGCAGTGCTTTTGAAGGCTGCGCGCCTGCAATGGCTTATGTGCCGTGGCAGGTATGGGAAAAAACATATGAACCGGAAGAAGGGCTGATGAACGGAACCATGTTTCCATGCCTCAATCTGCCTTTTTTAGGGGGCAGATGCAAATGAATGAGCTTTCAAAAAAAGTGGTGACGCTTGCCTTTGTATTAAAAGATACTCAGCTTTATCTCGACACTCACCCAAATGATGAGGCAGCGCTCGGTTTCTATGACAAATACAGAAGCCTGTTTGAAAAAGCTGCTGCAGAATATGAGCAGCAGTACGGACCGCTTACACCTGCTGGAGTTAATATCAAAGACGGCTGGACATGGGCAACAATGCCATGGCCTTGGGAAACGGGGGAATAATTTATGTGGACTTATGACAGAAAACTCCAGTACCCTATAAATATAAAGAATCCTAATCCTGCGATGGCTAAATTCATCATATCGCAGTATGGCGGACCTGACGGTGAAATAGGCGCCTCTCTGAGATACCTTTCTCAGAGATATTCCATGCCGTACCCTGAGGTTGCCGCAGTACTTACCGACATCGGTACTGAGGAAATAGGGCATTTTGAAATGGTGGCGGCTATTGTCCACCAGCTCACCAGAGATATGACAATCGAACAGATCAAAGAAGCCGGATTTGAAGACTACTTTGTCGATCATACGGCAGGCATATATGCGCAGGCTGCTGCGGGATTTCCTTTTGACGCGCTGTGCTTTGCATCAAAAGGCGATGCAATAACAGATCTGACAGAGGATCTTGCCGCAGAGCAGAAGGCGCGAACCACCTATGACAATATATTAAGACTTGTTGATGACCCTGATGTCATCGAACCGATCAGGTTCTTAAGAGCAAGAGAGGTTGTCCACTTCCAGAGGTTCGGAGAGGCACTGAGAATTGTTCAGGACAGACTGGACAGCAGGAATTTTTATGCCTTTAATCCCGAATTTGATAACTGCTAAACCGCAGGCCTGCCTCATTAACGCAAACATACCGTCAGTGCGGCAGGCCATTTTTGTGTGTTAGCCTATATCTTTGAATATGAAAACTGCCCGTCACACACAACAGTACCGTCAGTATGCCTAAGCTCCACCGCTGCAATACAGGTACGGGAGCCTCTGTGCCTTATCTTTGCCTCTGCAATCAGCTCCGTATCAGACACCTCGGTGCTCTGATAAAACTGCAGGCTGCAGTTCTGTGTCACATACATATCGCCTGTGGCTCTTGCCGCAGCGCCTCCCACCGCATCTGCAAGCGATGCGTAGGCTCCTCCCGTAACATGACCCAGCATATCCGTAAATTCGCCTCTTGCCTTAAACCTCCCTGTTGCACCGTTTTTATCGGCGCCTGTAATTTCGATTCCTAAAAACTCTGCATAAGGATATTTTTCGTTCATACCATAATTACCTTTCTGTAAATTGTCTGCCTGTCAATTATATCACACCATGGGCTTTAATTATACCCTGCCCCGATTTTTTCCAAGCTCGCCGTATAACGCTCCGCCGATTATGAGCACCGCGCCTGTTATCTGAAGCAGCGACATTGTTTCATTAAGAAACAGCACCGAAAGCAGCACCGCAGACAGCGGTTCAATATATCCGCATACTGCAACAGACTGCGCCGGCAATCTGTTTATAGATGAGAAATACAAAAAACAGCCAAGTCCTGTGTTGATTACACCCAGCCACAGTATATATCCCCAGTCACCCGCAGGGATTTCAAATATAAGATTGCCTCTCAGACAGGCAGATATCACTATGGCGACTGTGCCCGCAAGAAGCTGCAGCATCGCATTTTCAGATCCTGTAATACTCTCCGCCTTTTTGCTGCATATAACCATCGCCGCATATGAAAATGCAGACATTACAGCACAGACAAGCCCCTGCGGGCTTATCCTCGCAGATGCAGCCTGTCCGCTTATAAGGCAGGCGCCTGACAGAGCCAGAACAAGCGCAGTGATTTCAGCGCCTGTAATACGCTCATTAAAAACAGCCGGAGATAAAGCTATAACTATGGCAGGACCGCAGTAGTTTATCAGCATTGAAAGACCCACACCTATCTGCGCATACGCCTCAAAGAGAAGCAGCCAGTCTGCAGCCATTGCAATGCCCGACAGTACAATAAACACCACATCCTTTTTATTGTTAAACGCTGTGAAATTTCTGCCGGCAGCAAAAAACACCGCAATCAGCATCAAGCTTCCCAGAATTCCGCGGAGCATCACGATTTCACCGCTTGAAAGAGCAATGGCATCCGCAGCAATTCCGTTTGACCCAAACAGCAGCAGTGCCGCAAAGTATTTTATGTATGATTTTTTCATGTCTGCACTTCCTTTTCTGTTGAAATAAATATGAATTTATTTTATCATGTAATCATATATAACAAACACGAATGTTTCAGATGTATATAATTACAAAACCAGATACAAGGAGCACTCTATGGAAACCAATATTCTCAAATATATGGCATTTATAAAAACAGCAGAGCTTGGGAGCTTCACCAAAGCCTCTGAATACATGAACTATTCTCAGTCAGGTATAAGCCGTATGATAAACGACCTTGAAAACGAATGGGAGGTAAAACTGCTTAAAAGAAGCCGCACAGGCATTGCTCTGACCTCAGAAGGCTCACAGCTGCTGCCTTATGCAAGATCCCTGTGCAATGAATATGACAGACTTAATCAGCAGGCAAAGAGCCTTGTCAGTATTCAGTCAGGAATCATACGCATAGGCACCTTCTCCAGTGTTGCAACCCACTGGCTTCCTGACATTATCAAAGCTTTTCGCAGAGATTATCCCGGGATTGATTTTGAATTTGCACTTGGAGATTACAGAGAAATAGAAGAATGGATATCAGAGGGACGTGTCGACTGCGGGTTCCTCTGCCGGTACGAAAGCAGTGATATAAAAGCGGTGCCTCTTCAAAAAGACAGCTTTATGGCTGTTCTTCCCGAAAATCACCCTCTGGCGCAGTCAGAAAAAGTACCTCTTGAAGCAATGTGCAGAGAGCCGTTTATGCTGATTGAACAAAACGGCAGCTCTGAAGTGATGCATATATTTGAAACGCACGGCATGAAGCCTCAGGTTCAGTTTAAGACATGGGACGATTATGCCATAATGTCCATGGTCGAAAGCGAGCTTGGCATAAGCATACTGCCTCAGCTTATATTAAGGCGCATACCCTACCGGATTGCAGTAAAACCTCTTGATGCTGACGCATACCGCACAATTTCATTTGCGACAAAGCAAAACTCCGTTCTCTCCGCCGCCGCAATGAAATTTACGGAATATCTCAAATACAGAAACAGCTTATAGGTCAAGCCTGTGATAAATCTCCCCGTCCATGGTATGCCATGTGAATACGCCCTCATTCATAAGCATATAGCTGTGATGGCTTTGAGCCTTCGGGATTGAAACAGAGCCCGGATTCAGATACAGATTGCCGTTTCCAAACTCCTCCCATGCCGGGATATGTGTATGCCCGTGAAGCAGTATATCTCCGCTCTGCAGAGGCGGAGTATGCTCTGTATTGAAATTGTGTCCGTGCGTGGCATATATAAGGCGGGCGCCTGCAGGCACGATACAGTAATCTGCCATAACAGGAAATTCTAAAACCATCTGGTCAACCTCTGTATCACAATTGCCGCGAACACAGAATATACCGGTTTTACGTTCATTTAACATCTCGATTACTTCTTTGGGAGCATATTCCCTCGGAAGATCATTTCGGGGTCCATGATACAGTATATCTCCCAGAAGCAGCAGACGGTCCGCCTTCTCTGCTGCAAATGCCTCAATCAGCCTGCGGCAGTAATATGCCGAGCCGTGAATATCAGATGCAATCATCAGTTTCATTACATTACTCCTCTCCACCTCATTCTACTTTTTATCTGTTTTCTGCTCCAACAGCTTGATGGAATCCAGATACTCGCCGGTTGCCTTGTCAATTGCCTGCTTATGGCTGACGCTTCCATTGCCAATCAGCAGTTGTTCTCCACTCATAGTCAGAATCCGATCAAGATGCTCTGACCAGTCCTGCATGGTCATTGCCTGTTCTCGCTCCGCCTGTCGTTCCGCAAAATCCAGATAGCCGGACACAAGCTGACCCATAGCATGAAGCTCTTTCTCTGCGTCAGCGCGTGTATAAATGACCTCTGCCGCTGTCTGCCCATAAACGGCATAATGAATCTTGTTTTGGACTTTCTTAAAAAACCGAATGGATATTTCTGCCTTGGGGTCATAGTCAATACTGGTCGCATAGATTTCAAGCACCTGACGGTAAAACACCTTTTCGGAAGCACGGATATCGCGGATACGCTTATTCTCCCCGCATTGAGTTTGGATACCGATTGCACGTTAATTATATCATGCCGTTTTCGCATTTCAGTTTGTTGCAGTTTTCACGCTCAATGATGCCATATCTTTCAAAGAGAACTCAAGCTTCATTTCTTCGACTTGATTTCTCCCCTGGACAGCAGAGCCACTGTCTCTATTGAACTTGTCCACGGGAACATATCAACAGGCGTAGCCTCTTCAAACCTGTAGCCTGCCTCTGTCAGCCTCGCTATGTCCCTTGCCATTGTAGCAGGGTCGCACGATACATACACTATCCTCTCAGGCTCCGCTTTTGCCAGCGCTTCAAGCAGTCTTTCGTCACAGCCTGTCCTCGGCGGGTCGATTACTGCCACATCTGCTCTGTCCATATGTATTTCCTGCTGCTCAAACCATTTCTGCCATTTTTCAAGAGCTGCTCTGTCCTCGCCGTATCCAAGCAGTGCGGGCAGCACCTCCTCTGCCCTGCCTGTTATATATCTGGCATTTACTATACCGTTTATAACTGCGTTTCTGTTGGCGTCAATGACAGCATCCTTAACTGTTTCTATGCCTATTATCTGCCCTGCCCTGTGCGCTGCGAATATTCCTATGGTACCGACTCCGCAGTAAAGGTCAAGCACTGTTTCGCTGCCGCTCAAACCCATATATTCAACAGCTCTGTCATAAAGCTTTGTCATCTGCTGCGGGTTCACCTGATAAAACGAAGCCGGTGATATTTCAAATTTCAGCCCTGCGGTTTCTTCTGTTATGGTTCTGCTGCCTGCAAGCAGTATATATTCGCTTCCCAGTACATTTCTGCCTCTGTCTGAGCTTTTCTTCCTGTTTATATACACACTCTCAAGTGAATATATATCATCAAGAGCATAAACCGCATCATCAATGGCGCAGACAAGCTTTGCCGCATCTTTGAGTTCTCCGTCAGTCACAAGTATGACCATTACCTGTCCGGTACCAAAAGCTGTTTTCACAACCAGATGCCTGATACAGTCCTCGTCTGAATCTCTGACAGCCTGCGCCGCCGCCATGGCAGCCCCAGACTGTATTATGCAGTCGGGTATATCGCATACCCTGTGACTTCCTGCCTCAAAAAATCCCACACAGCCTCTCCTTACAGGCATTTCCGCTTTGTTTCTGTATCTGTAAGGCTCATCCATCTGTATCATATCTCTTACAGCCGGATTCTCTATACCTGCTATTCTCTCAAGCCTGTCTCTCACCTGCTTTGCCTTGATTTCACCCTGTTTTCTGTAATCAAGAGCAGACAGGCTGCATCCGCCGCAGACATCGCTGTACGGGCAGTGCGGAGGTATCCTGTATTCCGATTTGCTTTTAATCTGAACCGTTTCGGCAAAAGCGTATGTTTTTTTGACCTTTGTAAGCCTTGCGCTGACTGTATCTCCTATGACGGCACCGTCTGCAAAAACAGTCATGCCGTCGCAGTACCCTATACCCTTGCCCTCGTGGCTCATATCATGTATATATATTTCAACTGTCTGTCCTTTTTCCATATCACTCTATCAAGCTGTCCGCTATCTCCTCTATTTTTTTGAATCTCTTTGAAAGTCCCGATTTGCCTACAGGGGGCTCCATCATCTCCCCGATTTCAGGAAGCGGCGCCTCCGGGTGCGCCAGTCTCAGAAGCGCTACCTCCTGAAGCCTGTCGGGAAGAAAATCAAAACCCTTTATTCTCTGTATTTTTTCTATTGCATCTATCTGCCGGCCGGCTGCTTTTACCACCTTGTCCACATTGGCAATCTCACAGTTGCTTATTCTGTTGGCCCTGTTTTTGATCTCTTTCATCATCATTACATTGTCATACGCAAGGTACTGGCTGTGAGCCCCCATAATAGCGAGTATGTCGAGTATCTGTCTGCCGTCCTTGACATATACGGCCTCTCCTTTTTTGCGCTCCACGATTTTGGGATGAATATCCGTAAATGTCCTTATCAGCCTGCGCACATCCGCCGCCAGCACACTGCTGCTGCAGCCTATTTCAAAATGATGGCTTTTTTCGGGATCGCTGATGGTTCCCGCAGCCATAAACATTCCTCTGAGATAAGCCTTGCGGCAGCACTTGGTCCTTATTATTCCGTCATATATGCCGTCTGCGATATAGTTCATACCGCCTTTAATCATAAGTATGCCTATTTCTCTCAATATCGCCTCGGAATTCTGCTCAGGCCCTATCGTAAGGATATATGTCACGCCTTTTTTGAGGGTGTTGCTCTTGCCCATCTCCAGCGGAGCATCTATTCCGAAGTAGTCTTTTATCATTTTTTTGTAGTGCCTTGCCGCTGCCGGATTGTCTGTAGGCATAACAATCTTAAATCTGCCGAATCCCTCAAGCTGCAGACTTCCGCACATCCTTATAAATCCCGCTGTCTCTGCAAGCTTGCAGCAGTCTTTTTCGGGCTCTATATGGGCAAGTTCGTTTTTGGTATCTGTTGCAAACGACATATCAACCTCCATAGGAAACTCTCGGACAAGTGTCCAACCATTATTATATGTATTCTCCCCGCCTGTGTCCATACCTTTGCAAACAAAAAACCACCCCTGTCTGATGGTTTTTTGTAATCACTGCTACAGCAGTCCCGTACTGAAATATCTTTCCATTCTGTCCGGAAGCACTGTTGCGATTATCCTGTCTTTGCCGTATTTTTGAGCCATCTGCATACACGCCCATATGTTTGCTCCCGATGATGTGCCGCACATAAGCCCCTGTTTCCTTGCAAGCATTCTGGTGGTTTCAATGGCGTCCTCGTCTGTAACGGTTACCACCTCGTCTATCAGTGAGGTGTCAAGCACTGACGGTATGAAGCCGTCGCCTATTCCCTGTATCTGATGAAGTCCCGGCTCATCTCCAAGCAGCGCAGATACGTTTTTTGGCTCTACCGCCGCTGCTATAAGGTTCGGATTTTTTTCTTTGAGGAATTCTGTGATTCCCTGCAGTGTGCCTCCGCTGCCAAGTCCCGAAACAAATATGTCAACCCTGCCGTCAAGCTGGCTGTATATCTCAGGTCCCGTTGTCAGATAGTGAATTTTCGGATTGTCAGGGTTTTCAAACTGCTGCGGCACGAAATACTCATCTGACTGCGAGGCTATTCTCATCACTTCACTTACCGCCCCGTCAAGGCTTTCTTCTGCCGGTGTAAGCACAAGCTCCGCTCCAAGGGCTCTGATTATCTTTTTGCGCTCCTCGCTCATGTTTTCAGGCATAACTATTATGACACTGTAGCCCATTCTGACGCCGCACAGCGCAAGGCCTATGCCTGTGTTGCCCGATGTGGGCTCAACTATTGTCATGCCTTTTTTGAGTGCTCCTCTTTTTTCGGCCTGCTCGATCATATTCTTTGCAACGCGGTCTTTGATGCTTCCTCCGGGGTTGAGAAATTCCGCCTTTGCAAATATGT
Organism: bacterium; assembly: GCA_963609975.1. Taxonomy (GTDB): domain Bacteria; phylum Bacillota; class Clostridia; order Peptostreptococcales; family Anaerovoracaceae; genus UMGS973. The sequence continues at coordinate 10,107 of CAVDMD010000044.1, forward strand.
TCATGCCTGTTGAAGGCGCAAGGCTTACTATCGGAGTATTACCTATAAGGTCAAGAATGTTTGCTGTTATCATTTTCATATTTCCTTTCACTACAAATCTCTGTGCACAAGTGTTATTCTATAGCCTTTTTCTCTGAATATGCGGGCAAATTCATTGGCGGTGGCGACAGAGCGGTGATGCCCTCCCGTACAGCCGCAGGCTATGTTGAGATGGTATTTGCCCTCCTGCATATACGCAGGTATCATTTCCTCAAGCAGCGGCACTGCCTTCTCCATAAATTCTATAGTAACCTGCTGCCTGAGAACGTAATTTTTAACCTTCATGCTGTTGCCCGTCAGATCTTTTAATGAGGCCACATAGTACGGATTCGGAATAAATCTCATATCAAATACCATATCCGCATCGAGAGGTATGCCATGCTTATATCCGAAGGACTGTATATTGATTATAAAAGTCTGTTTTTCCTCTCCTGTCATAACTATGTCTTTTATGACCTCTTTGAGCTTGGCTGTTTTCATATTAGAGGTGTCTATGACATAATTGGATATGCTTCTTGCATATGCGAGAAACGCTCTTTCTCTGCGTATGCCGTCTCTGACGCTTGAAGCGTTAAGCGGATGTGTCCTTCTTGTTTCGTTAAAACGTCTTATCAGAGTTTCGTCAGAAGCCTCAAGAAACATTATTTTGTAATCCGTATCAAGATATTTGTTAAGCTGCCTGTCAAAACCGCTGTAGCCTTCTCCGCTTCTTGAATCTATACATATTGCAGCCTTGTCGATATTGAGCTTGTTGGTTCTGGCAAGGTCAATAAAGCTCCCTATAAGGGCGGGAGGCATATTGTCTATGCAGTAGTAGCCCATGTCCTCAAGGCAGTTAAGAGCATTGGATTTGCCTGCGCCGGAAAGTCCCGTAACAATCATCAGTTCCATCAGCCTTCTCTCCTCTCCACTCTTTCGAGGTTTACTATTCTGTCTGTATCAAGTCCCGCGGCGAGAGCTCTTGCAAGGCCTCCCTCGAAGTCTCCCACTCTGCAGGGCTGGTGAGCGTCGCTTGATATTATGAATTTAACATCATATTTTGCGGCAGTGCGGATTTCCTCAACCGTAAGGTTTTTGTGATGAGTGCTTATCTCCATAAGCGTGTCCGTTGCGGCGCACGCCTTTGCCAGCTCATCCATATCAAAAGGCCCCTTGTCTCCGGGATGGGTAAGTATCCTGATGTTGTTTTCATACAGAGCCTTAACCGTCATCTCGGTGTTTTTTATTCTGAGGTTCTTTTTTTTGAAGCCGCTGTGCCTGTATGCCCAGTTGTATGCACAGTAGCCGTGAGTCACGCCGTAGTGATACCCCGCTATCACAAAATCATATTTGCCAAATTCCTCCGGTGATATATCAAGATGGTTTTTTCTGCTGACTATATTTGCCTCAACGCCAAGGAATATATCCATATCCGGGTACTGCGGCTTAAGAGCTTCTATCTGCCTTCTCATTTCGGCAACGGATTCTCTTCTGATGCCGTATGTCAGATGTCCCGGTCCGTGGTCGGTAATGGCAATACCCCGCAGACCTCTGTTTTTTGCCGCCTCCACATTGTCTGCTATAGTGCCTTTGCCGTGAGAAAAAACCGTATGCGTATGATAATCAAATGTCATTTTGTAGTCCATCAGGCATCTTCCCCTATAATTCTTACCTCCGGCTCCATCATAACGCCGAATCTGTCATATACCGTATTCTGAACAAGCCTCATAAGACTTAATATATCTGAAGCCGTCGCCGCCCCCGTATTGATTATAAAGCCGGAATGCTTTGAGGAAACTTTAGCGCCTCCGACAGACAGACCTTTGAGGCCTGCATCCTGTATCAGCCTGCCTGCAAAATACCCTTCAGGCCTTTTGAAGAAGCTGCCCGCGCTCGGATACTGAACCGGCTGCTTGTCGTTTCTTCTGGCTGTAAGGGTTTTCATTTCCTCTGCAATATCGCTGTAGCTGCCTTTTTTGAGGTTCAGCTTCACATCAATGACTATATCGCCGCTCTGCTGCAGGGCGCTGTGTCTGTAGGAAAGCTCAAGCTCTGAGGCAGACACTGTTCTGATGCTGCCTGTGGATTTCTCAAGCACTGTCGCATATTCTATGACGTCTGCGATTTCGCCGCCGTAGGCTCCCGCATTCATAAACACTCCGCCTCCTATGCTGCCGGGTATGCCCGATGCAAATTCAAAGCCGGCAAGCTCCGCTTCGAGAGCTTTTCTTGCCACCTGCGACATCAGCGCTCCGGCTCCTGCGATTATTGAGTTTCCCTCTGTCCGTATATCCGAAAACCCGTCGTCGATTCTGATAATAACGCCTCTGTAGCCGCCGTCTTTAACCAGTATGTTGGAGCCGTTGCCTATTATCATATACGGCACGTCCTCAGCGTTCAGGGTTTTTGTGATGTATATAAGCTCATCACAGTCTGCAGGAGTTACAAGCAGATCCGCTCTGCCTCCTGCCTTAAATGATGTGTACCTGCTCATATCCGCATCTTTTATGATGCGTGATGCCGGTATTTTTTTGTTTAAGATATCAGTTATCTCCACTGCTGTCATCAGATTTTTTTTCTGCCTTTCCTGTTTTTTTCCTGAATCTGCTGAACAGTTTTACCTCCCGCAGATCATATAAATCTTTGTCCATGTAGTCATCAAGCTCTGTAGCCATACTGTATCTGTCAAGCTTCATATTCATTCTGTAGCCCGCATATGACCATATGAGAGCAAATACCGGCACTGCCAGAATCATTCCCATAAATCCGAACAGACCTCCTCCGACCACAATCGAAAACATTACCCAGAAGCTCGGAAGTCCTATGGTCTCACCGAGGATTTTAGGTTTGATCACATTGCCGTCAAGCTGCTGAAGAATTACTATAAATATTCCGAAATAGATTCCTGTCCATATGTTGTCTGTGCACAGCAGAAGTCCCGACGGAATACCGCCTATGAACGGTCCGAAGAACGGTATGAAGTTGGTCACACCGACTATAACGCTTACAAGCACGGCATAAGGCCATCCCATTATTGCCATGAATATAAAGCAGAGAACTCCTATTATCAGGGAATCGAGCAAATTGCCGCTTACGAATTTACCAAATGTATGATTGACATTATGCGCCCCGGTTATAACTCTGTCCGCGCGCTCTTTTTTCATTGTCGCATAGCAGAGCTTGCGGCTCTGTGCAGTAAAAACATCCTTGCTTCCAAGCATATATATCATCGAAACAAGACCTATCAGTATGTTCAGGAATACCGATACCACGCTTGCAACTCCCGCCGAGATGCTGTCCACCATATCCATTGATGCAGGAAGCACCTTGTCTGTCAGCCATTCCATGATTTTTTCGTTGCTGCTGTTTACTGCGTTTTCGATAGGATACCATATCTGAGGATATACCTGTGCCTTGGTCTGCATCCATGCCACAACACTGTCAAAATAGTCGGGAAGAACCACGACAAGTCCCGCTATACTGTCAACCATCTGCGGAATTACAAGGTAAAGCAGTCCCGCCGTAATAACAATCAGCAGCAGGAATGTTGTAACAAGTGAAATTCCCTTGGCCGCTCTCATAATCTTTTTCTGATCCGTAAACCGTTTTGACATCATGTGCCTTAATCTTCTCACACACGCATTGTATACAGGACACATCAGATATGCCAGAACAAATCCGATTATAAACGGCTTGAGCACATCAACAACTATCCCTATGTATTTTGTCAGATCTCCAACGGTCTGCGCCGTAAAAAAGAATAATATCAGCGCACATCCCGATATAAATATTGTAAGTCCAATCTTGAAATAAGTGCTTTTGCTTCTGAGTTTCATAATTTCGCCCTTTCTCTGATCAGTTTCTGTTTCAAAAATCCCACATATAATCATAATACAATATTTCTAAAGAAAATAATATACAAATGTTAATATTTTTTTGACCATTTCGCATTTACTTGTGTATAATGGTTTCAGAGGTGAATATAATGACAGATTTCTATAATTTTGCACTTGACACAAATCTGCACGGGATAAACCTGCTTTCGGTAACATTAAGGCTGGTTCTCGCTGTTTTATGCGGAGGCATCATAGGTCTCAACAGAGCGATGAACAAGCGCCCTGCAGGCTTCAGAACCCACATACTTGTATGCCTTGGCGCAACTCTTGTAATGCTGACAAACCAGTATATGGTGGATATTATGGGGCTTGACACAGATCCTGCAAGACTTGGCGCACAGGTTGTCACAGGAGTCGGATTCCTCGGAGCAGGGACAATACTAATGCGCGGAGGCGGCCGCAAGGTCGAGGGACTTACCACTGCTGCGGGACTCTGGGCCTGCGCCTGCATAGGGCTTGCGCTTGGCATAGGATTTTATTCCGGTGCAATAATCACAACCCTGATGGTTTTCCTGTCGCTTACCATATTCATGAAATTTGCAACAGACATATACAAACCGTTTAACAGGGAAGCCGCAGAAGCCTACAAGGAAGAACATGATGCTTCAGACAGTGATAATACACCGGAAAAATAGCACCTGCATATTACATATATCGTTTTGTGCATAATATAAGCAGGTTTTGGTGAATCGGCAGCTGTTTTTTCCACAATGAAAAACTCTCTTGTTTTCAACAGTTGCCGTACTTTCCCACAGTTTTCCCGAAATTGTATACAATTTTGTCCAAGATTGCCTGTGCATATTGTAATTGCCCTTACACATTGAATTTTCAATCCTTATTCCATTTATTCCAATCGCAGATCATAAGTTTTCCACAGTTTTTATTAAAACAGTATTATACATCGAAAATATTCACAGATCAGATTCGAGTTCAAATCAGGGGCTTTTACGACACAGTATGCCCTTCACCAATGTATAATTATTCATGCACCATATCAAGGCTTTTTTCAAGCGCAAGAAGCTTTCTCTTTATTTCAACACCTTCTCCATAGCCGCCTATTGACATATCCGCACAAATTACTCTGTGACATGGAATAACTATAACTATGGGGTTTCTGTTGTTGGCGCCGCCTACTGCGCGAAAGCCTCCGGGACAGCCTGCAGCCTGCGCAACGTCCCTGTAGCTTCTGAGCTGACCGTATGGAATATCACAGAGAGCTTTCCACACTTTTTTCTGAAACTGCGTGCCGTCAGGGTCAAGCGGAAGCTCAAATAACTTCCTCTCGCCTGCAAAATATTCGGCAAGCTGCTCTTTAGCCATGTGCCCAAGCCTGCTTTCTGCCGCATTGAGGCAGCAGCCGCACGCGTTCTGCACAAAAGTTATTTCTTTGATATTAATGCCGTCATCTGATATTTTCAGAACTTCTCCACCCGGCGATTTATAGAAGCATACATTGTTCACAGCTGTTTCCTCCAATACAGACAGGTCCGATATAAAATACATATAATCGAAATTTTAACCTATACTTTTTAATGTAATTATGTTATACTTTTAGGGTACGCACGGAGATGTACCGAAGTGGTCATAACGGGGCTGACTCGAAATCAGTTAGTCGGTTTATTCCGGCACGTGGGTTCGAATCCCACCATCTCCGCCATCAAGGCCTTGAAAGCTCTATGTTTTCAAGGCTTTTTCTTTTGTTCGGGCAGCATCCATTTTGGATAAAGCAATTCAAATGGTGCTCTGCTTCTTTTCCTGCAGCAGCGGTCTTCGGTTGCAGCGCTTTATGATAGGTTTGCAGTACGCTTTGTTTTCGTTCAGGCCGTACATCAGCATACTGTGCCGTTACCGTAGTCTGTCACTTTTTCAATGGTGCCGATTGTCTGCAGCCTTGTAAAAAATACAGCTGTGAATACAAGTACGACAACAAGCAGTACTGCTGCAATACTGCACAGCGGGATTTTTAGAATTTTAAGCGGTTTTTTCATTTGATTCCCTCCTGCTCGTTTGCTATATGTTACAGTGAAAATTCAAAATGCATTGCCACTGCCTCAAACATCACCTGCATTACCTGCTCTGAAATTTTCCTGATATCAAGTCCGTTGATAAACTCAATGATTTCCTTTTGCTCCTGCTTTGGCACCTTGTATGCGCTGAGGCTGATTGTGAGGAAGCTTTCTATCTTTTTTTCAAGGGTTATCTCATCATCGCAGGGGTATGCCATATATGTGTACATTGTTCCGGCTGTTCCTATTTCCAGCAGGTAAAAATCCTGCAGGGAAAGCTCCGGCTGATATGCCCCGAAAATACGGTAAATCTCCTTTGCCGTTTCCTGATATATGTACATTGAAGCCTCGCGATGGTTATATGCCTCAAGGTAAATTTCTCTCAAATTTTCGTTAAGCTCCGTCAGAGTAAGCTGTATGGCTGTTTCTGCCGCATATATGTATGCAGGCGGCAGCTTGGACTGTGCCGCAGTTCTTGCTGCTGCGAACTGATTTTCAAGCATAAACTCCGTAAGCTCGGTAAGAACTCCGTCCTTGGCACGAAATATATTCTGAAAGCTGCTGTTTGACACCTCCGCCTTTGTTACAATCTCCGATACTGTGGTTTTTTTGTAGCCCTGCTCCAGAAAAAGTCTGACACATACCGCCAGTATGCGTTTTTTGGCAGGCAGGCTTGCTTTGGTAATTGCCATAAATATTCTCCTTGTTTTAAGCGTGTTTGCATCTATGCCAAAATTGTATCAGGCAAATACATACAGCAATAATCAGGAAAGAATATATTGCTGATCCCTCTGCGGGATACACTGCTGACGAGATCAGAAATATGAGTATTGATACACTTTTAGGCATGGATTGTTTTCTAAATGAATAGTTTGTTTTTACATATTTTTAGCAATGTGCTGTTTGCCATATCCATAATTTCGCCGGTATGCTTTACCGGCATTTTT
>CAVDMD010000045.1:0-16881 GCA_963609975.1 bacterium
TTCCTACTGACAGTACCGATATATACGGTACGCCGAATTTTTTGTCGCATTTAACAAGTACAGGAGGTGCAAGGTGGTCGTCTGCAAGTGAGAAGAAGCCTCTTGAGCCTGACGCTATGTATGTATTGTAAATCGAGCACTGTGCAAGTATTGCAACGATTACAAATATAACTCCGAATGCCGGTCCCCAGAAATGAGCCACAACATCGGCATAGCCTACGCAGTCTCCTTCTGTCCCCCAGTTGTCCCACTGACCCAGTGAACCTACGCCTGCTATTGTAGGCAGGATATATACCGCCATGATAAGCGGTACGGTTATGATGGTGCCTTTAGGAATTACCTGAGGGTTTGCAACCTCACCTGCTATTGTTGACATCGACTCATAGCCTGAGTACATCCACATACCGATTGATATACCGCCTGCAATATAGAAGAACCAGTCGCCTATGCCCTCTGCAGGTTCAGGTGTGATCTGGAATGAGATTGTCGAAGCTGTCTCGGCATCTCCACCCCAGTTGATGAAGCCGCATATGGCAACAACGCCGAAGGCTACCATTACAAGGATTGAAAGAATCGTACTTGCAATACCGACATCTTTAACTCCGCGGATATTAATAAGTGTGAATATAGCTATCATTGCGAATTTAAGCGCAAACTCTGCAGGGATACCCATATCCCATACAGTTGCGGCATAACCGCCGGCAAGAATTACATAGGAAGTGTTGTCTATGTAGATGGAAATGGTTCTCCACCAGCCTGCCTGGAATCCCCAGAACTCTCCCAGAGCTTCCTGTACCCATTTGTAGTAGCCGCCTTCCTGCGGTCTTACCGAACCAAGTTCGGATGCAACAAGACCGAACGGAAGTCCCCATACAAACGGAAGTACGCATAACATTATGATTGTCAGTCCCGGACCGCACTCAGGCAGCATCTCTTCGATACCATAACAGCCTGCGGCTACCAGACAGAAAATCATGAACACTACTGTTGAAACCTTGATGTCATGTTTTTTCAAACCGTGCTCATCGACTTCAACAACATGAGTTTTTACCTGTTCACTCATATCACATTTCCTCCTTAAAAATTATAGAAAAAAGTATTATTGCATCACCTTAATCTTACTCCCTCAATTTGCCATTGTCAATTATATTATTCAAAATTTTTATAAAATTCGATACAATTATGCTTGTTCCCTATATTAGTTTGCACAAAGCATATAAATCGCGTACTGCTTTTGCAAAGGTTATGTCGAATCGGCTACAGAGTTACAGTGAGTCTGTTCCGGCCGTCCTCATAAACAAATTTGCTGTCTTTGACAGCCGAATGAACAAGTCTTACTGAAATCTCATCCCCCTCTGTCAGAGGATTGTATTCCCTGCCTGCCCATGTGAAGCTCATCTCCAGATTGTCTGTGCTCTCCTCATACTCTGCCGCAAGCTCCAGCGGAAATTCAGGCAGACCGTCCGGAATAATATTGATGGCAAGTATTTCCTCAAAGACACGCCGCATATCCTCCACACGCTTTCTCTGCAGCATATTTTTTTCACCATAGGTCTGCAACGCCTCGCTCATGGCAATAAAATCATAATCTGCGGATTCAATCGTCAACGGCAGCACTTTCAGCTGTTTTACAAAAACTCTTGTTTTGTCTTTTTTCGGGTTGTCAAAAATCTCCTGCGGTGTTCCGTCCTCATAGATTACACCTTCGTCCATATAAAATATTCTTGTGGAAACATCTCTTGCAAACTTCATTTCGTGGGTAACGATCATCATGGTCATACCCTCGGAAGCCAGATGCCTTATAACCGAAAGCACTTCTCCGACCATTGTCGGATCAAGTGCGGAGGTCGGCTCATCAAAGAGGACAATTTCCGGCTCCATGGCCAGGGTTCGCGCAATGGCGACACGCTGTTTCTGTCCGCCTGACAGTTCATCCGGATAGTTCAACGCTTTTTCAGCCATGCCGACCATGCGGAGCAGCCGCATAGCATTGCTGTATGCCGCCTGCGGTTTTTCTTTTTTCAGAACCACAGGTGCAAGCATGATGTTTTCAATCACTGTCAGATGATCAAACAGATAAAAGTTCTGAAATACCATGCCCGCACGGCGGCGAATATCCCTCATATCTGTTTTTTTGGCTCCCGTATCATATCCGAATACCGTAACTTTGCCGTCAGTCGGAGTTTCCAGACGGTTAATACAGCGCATAAGCGTTGATTTGCCTGTACCGGAAGGACCGATGACTGTAATAACTTCTCCTTTGCGGATAACTGCATTTACATCCTGCAGAGGTGTGGCGTTGGGATAGCTTTTTTTCAGGTGCTCCATCGTAATAAGAACCGGACGTTCCGCTTCTGAATCCAAGGCTTTTTTTGCCCGCTTTTCTTCTGAGACAGCTTCTTCAGTGACACCGCGCGGCAGTTTTCTCGGTTTGCGTTTGGGATCAGTCTTTACCTCTATACGGCCAATCAGCATTGTAATCAGTGATGACATCACAAAATAAATGGCTGCTGTCGCCAGCAGAGGGAAAAACGGCTCATAGGTGCGACTCCTTATAATATCTCCTGCTTTTGTCAGATCCTCAATGGATATATAGCCCACTATTGAAGTCATTTTCATCATATTCACGAACTCGCCTTTGTAAAGCGGCAGCACATGAGAGATTGCCTGAGGCATTATAATGCGCCTGAAGATTTCTGCATTTCCGAATCCGAGGGCTGCAGCCGCCTCCCACTGCCCCTTATCGACAGCGCCTATTCCTGTCTGCAGAATACCTGCCACCGATACGGCAAACATCAGGGCAAACGCAGCAGTTCCCACGGCTATAGGGTTCAAATCTGCCGAGCCGAAAACGACGAAGTAAATAATCAGCAGAATCACCAGAGCCGGTATGCCCTGCATCAGTTTGCAGAAGGCTTTTATCACTGCGGAAACACAGGTATTTCTGCTCCGAAGCAGTAGCGTAAGGCCAAAGCCAAGCACAGTGCCGATTGCAGCCGCACAGACAGAAATCACAAGAGTCACAAGCAGACCCTTTGCAATAAGCTGCCAGCGGTGTTCCCTCACAAAAGTTTTCTCAAAGCTTTCGCAGATGCTATCCCAGAAGCTGCCTGCCTTCGCTGCGGGCTTGTCGGCAATTACCATAACTGTTTCCACATCAGCATATGGAGTGGAAAAATCTACTGCTTCAGCCCGTTCTTCTGTCACAAACAGCCCGGACATAATGTAGTCCACCTTGCCGGATGAGCACGCCGGAACAATCCCGTCCCAGTCATATATATCCGTCACAATCTCCGCATTGCACCAGAGTGCAAACCGCTGCATAAGCTCCGCATCAAGCCCTGTAAGCGCCCCATCCCTGTAAAAGGAAAACGGCTCATATAATCCGGTGGTTCCCACACGTATTGTGTATTGCGGGTTTTCGGGCTTTGCAATTTCCGGCATATTATAGTTCTGTTCAGCAATCCAGCGCTGTTTCATTTCTTCCAGAGTGCCGTCTGCTTCAATCTCTGCCAGAAACCTGTTGATTTGTCCCAGCGCATCCGGTATCTCTGTTTTGGGGCTCACTGCCACTGCGCTGTACCCCGGCGTACCTACCACGCCGTCGGAATGTATCCTCAGACCGGTGGTTCCCACTTCCACCGAACCGCTGTATGTGCTTTTTGCTACTGCAAAAGCATCTGCCTTGCCGGTCTTAACAGTCATATAACCGTCAGCGGCGTTTTTTACATAGATATATTCTGCGTCAGGGTAGGTTTCTCTTGCCGCAGATTCTGTGGTGGTTCCCACTTCAACCGCGATAATCCCTGTATGCAGATCAGGTTCTTCGTATGCCGTTTCTGTTTTTTCTGCCTGAACAGAGCTGACAGCTGACACATACAAGTCTGCTCCTCCGCATACCGAAAAGCAGACGGCAAGCATCAGCACCATCAGAATGCAGATATTTTTTGTTCGTTTCATTTAATCACTCCCATCAGACAAACATTTTTACGGTTAATTCTTTGACTGCTTCTCAATTATTTCCTGCCTGATACTCCGGCTGCCTCAGTCTGCAGACAGGCAAAATTCTCACTCAATGCTCAAAATCTCCGAAAAGCCTGTAATCTCAAATACTTCCATGACCGTTTCGTTTACGTTTTTAAGCAGCATTTTGCCCTGCCCGTTCATAGTTTTCTGCGCTGCCAAAAGCACACGCAGACCGGCAGATGATATGTATTCCAATTCTTCAAAATCAAAAACAAGTTCTGTTATTCCGTCAGCGCTGTTTCTGATTTCCTCCTCCAGCTTCGGAGCTGTCGCAGTGTCAAGCCTTCCTGCAACTGCAAATGTCAAAGAATCCCCGTTTACGTTTTTTTGAATGTTCATAGTCTTACCTCCAGAATAATTTTGCTGTCAGTTTTCAAGAGCGGCATCCATCCAGTCACATGACGGCATCCAGCTTCTGTCCGTATATGAAGCATCCGCCACGTCCGAAAGGTTAGCGGTTGTGATGTCCTGCCCTGACATAATCTGTTCCTGCGTTATTACCACAGATGGAATCTCCATCCACATTCCCGGATTTTTGTAGTAGCTTGAAGCAGCCTTAATATCGTCATATTGTCCGGCCATTTCCAGAGCCAGCACCCGGCAGGCAAACTCCCCGTTCAGTGTCCAGTTGGTCGTGGCGCAGGCTTTCCAGTTGAGTCCTTCTGCCATAAACTGAATATCCTCATCACAGATGTCCACCGATACCATAGGAATGTCGCTGTCTGCTTCTCTCAGAGCCTGATATACACCTTTGGCATAGGCGTCATAGCAGCACCATATGGCATCTATTTTGCCATCCTCGTACCGGCTGATAATCTCTTTTGCCACTTCCTTCATCGACGATACAGTCTTCAGATGATCCTCCGGAGCAATCTGCTCCAGAGTTCTGATTTTACCCATTGTTTCGTACAGCTCATACCCGATCTGGCGGCGGTCAAAAGCAATAATGTAGTTTTCTTCCTGCACCTGCAGGATGTTAACCGGCTCGTTGTCTGCTGTTTTGTCAGGATACATATTCAGTATCTCCTCTACCAGCACCGCTGCAAGTTCTGAATCCTTCTGAAACAGCTGAACCACGCCGTCTATTGTTTTGGTATCACCGTTTTCATCGCGAAAATATGTGTCGAAGGTTGCAATTTTCAGATCCGGATATTCTGCCAGAACTCCTGAAAGAAATTCCCATGAATAATCCACTCCTCCATGGGACACCAGCAGCCCGTCATAGCCGTCCTGCGCACACTGCAGAATTGTGTTTTTCCATTCCTCATCGCTGTCATTGCAGAAAAAAGTATCCGCTGTCATGCCAAGTGATCCGGCAGTGCTCTCAAAAGCATCAGACCACATTTCAAAGATTGAAGATGAGGACATATACATAATATATGCCACTTTTTTGTCTTTTACAAGGCTTTTTTCCTTTGGAGAGCAGCCTGTTATGCAGGCTGCCAGTAAAATCATTACCATCAGTAATGGGACAATTTTTCGCATTTTTTTATTCCTCTCTATAATTTTTCAGATACTCTGTAAATTCCTCCGTCGTACAGGTGAATGCAATCTCGGTCCTGGAGGGATCCTGCACCAGAAATTCCGTCAGTCCGTATTCTTCCGTGCCTCCCCAGTCGTAGGTATAGCCCAGTCTTGTCCATGGATAGTCGCTTTCAAAATATGAAAACAGAATATTGGCGTCAAACCATTTTTTCCATTCTCCTGTCACAAGGCTGTAGTCATTTATCATCTGTTTTGTCACATCAGTAACAAATGCCGGACGCACTGCATCCTGCGGCGATACCCAGAAAGCTGTGAATCGGGTATAGCCCTCGTTTTCGTGCACACCAAGAAGCTGTGAAAACCGAAGCTGCCAGTCTGTTACTTCTGAGCTTTCTTCTGCAACCCGGTCCTTCATTTCACCAAGGGAGGTTGCCCAGATATCGCCATATTCTCCTATGGCCGTTCCGGGGACGCATTCGTCCGGATAATCGTGCCATGTTACTAACAGGACCTTATCCCCGGAATCATTCCATATTACACGGTCATCCCCGGCTGTCAGGGCAACAAGCGGATAGATTTCCTCATCCTCGGCAAACACCGCATCTGTCATGGCTGCTTCCCATCCGGAAACCTCTTCGCTGTCCTCTCTCTGCCCGCAGGAGGTCAGAAGCATCAGCAGAAAAAGCACCGCCCAAAGCCTATATTGTTTTTTCATCATGTTCTTCCTCCTTCTCCAGTATCATCTGATCTGTTTTTTGCCTCAGAAGCAGCAGCATATCCAGCTGCCGGGCATCAATATCCAGTCCATTCTCCTGAAATAAGGTCAGGAGCTTCTGTCTGTATTCCCGTTCGCTTATTTTCGTATACTGCTTTGCAAGCTCATTCAGCTTTTGCCGCAGCACTGCATTCGTGTCTGCCTCCCAGTTGAATTTAGCTGCATCATCAAAGGAAATTTTTTTCTTTTTCCACGGCCAATTCATAGAAACCCTCTTTTCTCTGAATGCTGAGATTTACAGCTCCTCCATAGCATCCAGAATTTTATCCATATCAAAAGACTTTGTTACATAGTAAACAGAGTCTGTATAATATTTATCTGTAATCAGCAGATCGTCTTTTTCCGAAGTGTATCCCTGCACATTGCCGTACCAGAAGATTGCGTCAATTTTGCCGCTGCTGAGTGCAGACAGTCTGGCATCAGCTTCAACCTGCACAAACTTAAATGAAACATCCATCTTATCTGCAATTGCATTCATCAGCGCTACATTAAATCCGGCAGGTGTGCCGTCTGCAGCCACATAGTCAAGCGGAGGCAGATCTCCTGTAACACCTACTACATATGCGTCATCTTTTTGTTCCTGTGAAGCGTCTGCAGAGCCTTCTGTCGAGATATTCGTAATATATTTATCAATCAGCGAATCAAGACTTCCGTCATCAGAAAGAGCTTTGATACCATCCTGTAAAATCTGATGAAGCTCTGTATCCTCTGAACGGACCGCCATGCGTATTTCAGTAGGAACGCCCGCACCGCCCGGAGCGATGGTCAGTGAATCATCCTGTGCCTTCAGATAATTTGCCACTGAACCCGGTACAAGCATATATTCAATATTTCCGGCATTCAGATCCAGTACCATTGAAGTCAGGCTGCTGTACTGCTTCCACTCGCCCAGCGCAGGCGTCGGGAATATCTCAAGATCGTTAGGCTCCTGCCAGTTCATAATACCGCACTGAATATTTTCGTCTTCTGCCGAATCGCTCCGGCTGCCGCAGCCTGCCACTGCAAAAACCATCATCATAATCATAACAGCAGTTATAATCTTATATATTTTTTTCATATTAATTTCCTCCTACAATTCAATTTCAAAATAATTGTTTTCACCGTCAAAGCGATAATCCAGCCGCTTTGCGGTGTTTTTCATTATTGTGACGCCTAAGTGAATTTCGTCATCGGGCTGTGCCTCAAAAGGATTGTATTCCGCTCCTCTGCAGCGTAATCCGATTACTGCGCATTTGTCCTTTTCGTCAAAGGAAATCTGCACCTGCATATCAGGAGCACCATCAGGCTGCCCGTAGTTCAGCATTTCGTAGATCAGCTCCTCAGTACAAAGCTGCAGACGGCCGGCTCTTTTGCTGTCCAGCCCGTATCGCCCCGCAAAGCTGTGGATATTGCCCTGAAGCTGCATCAGATCGAAATCTCTGTTTTCAATATGCCATGAGAAATATTTCATCTTATGAATAAAATCTCTGGTTTTTTTCTTTTTGGGGGCATCGAAAATTTCCTGCGGTGTTCCTTCTTCATAAATTCCCTGTTCATCCATATAGAGGACTCTGCTGGCGATTTCTCTGGCAAACTCCATCTCATGGGTGACGATTACCATTGTCATGCCCTGTTTTGCAAGAAGCCTCAGCGTTGCAAGCACCTCTCCAACCATAGTCGGGTCAAGCGCCGAAGTCGGTTCGTCAAACAGCATAATCTCAGGCTCCATTGCAAGACAGCGAACAATGGCGATTCTCTGTTTCTGACCGCCTGACAGGACATCCGGCATAACGTATTTTTTGCTCTCCAGTCCTACCATTTTGAGCAGTGCTTCCGCTCTGTTTTCTGCCTCCTCACGCGACAGACCGAGTAATCTGATCGGCGCCAGCGTAATGTTATCCAGCACATTCATGTGAGAAAACAAATGGAAGCCCTGATAGACCATTCCGACTTTGCGCCGGATACGGTTCAGGTCCGCCTGATTCGACGTCAGTTTTTCATCTCCGATAAACACAGCTCCCTCATCGGGTATTTCCAGAAAATCCATACTTCTGAGAAAAACGCTTTTGCCGCAGCCGGAACCTCCGATTATGACTACCCGTTCTCCTTTTTCGACTGTCAGATCCACATCTTTGAGAACCTGTAATGAACCAAAGGCTTTGGATAGTTTTTCAACTCGTATCATACTCATGTCTGAAGCCTCCTGTTCTTCCTCCCTGCAGACAGTCTGTCAGCAAAAGCAAATATACCGTAGCAGAGATATGCCATCCCAAGATACAGCAGCAGTCCCACCAGAATCATAAACAGCGGCTGCATCGTGCGGCTGCCGATATTGTTTATGACCCTCGTCAGATCTGTAATGGTAACATAACCGACAACACTTGTCCATTGGATCAGTGTAACAACGGTGGACTGATAGGTTCCTTTTGCTATTCTGGCTGTCTGAGGCAATGTAATCAGAGTAAACGCCTGCCATCTGGAAAACCCCAGAGTTCTTGCCGCTTCAGCCTGCATGGCGTCCGTCGCATTGATGGCGGAATAAAAGCAGGCTGCCGTATAAGCGCTCATATGAAGTGAAAATGCTGCCACAGCCACCATAGTCGCCGGCACACTGCTGCCTGCAAACACCACATAGTACATCAGCATCAGAAGCAGCAGCACCGGGCTTCCCCTGACAACTGCAATGTATGCCGAAGCAATACTGCTGACAGCCCTGAGTCTGCTTTTGCGCATGGCGCACACAGCCACTCCGAGGATTGTCCCCAGCACCACTGAAAGCAGGGAAATCTGTATAGTTGCCCATAAGCCTTTCAGCAGGGTACTGTAAGAATCTCCCTCAATTAAAGTTTTATAAATGATTTCACCTATGTTCAATCATCTTCGCCCTCCTTCCTGTTAATATTAATAAAATTATACTCCGTCAGCGCTGCAAATTGCAGCAAGTGGCGTATTTGGTCGTTTTTTTTGCGGAATTGGTTACCGAAAGAAAAAAACGCCCGAAGGCGGTTTTGAAATAAAATATTAATTATGGAAGTGGAAACATACAGAAATATCTGTAAAGCAATATTCCTATGTTATAAATTAAGGATCACACAGGCAGTGCAGACATTTTCTCTGACGCTGTAATTCACCTCACCCTGATATCTGAGAGCCGCGTGAAGAATACTGTCAATTCCGATACTCCGCTCAGCAGGCAGGCCGTTTTCCAGCTTCAGCTCCGCGCTGCAGGGATTACTGACGGCGATTACCAGTTTTTTGTCTACGCGTCTGATATTTGTACGGACAGGGCCGGAGCTTTTAATTTCAATGCAGGCTTTAAGCGCGTTTTCTAAAAGATTGGCAAGAACAGCCACAAAATCCACATCGGCAATCTCTGATTTTTCAGGAGTATCCGCCTGCGCCGTATATTCCACTCCCGCCTCTTTTGCTTTGTCTGCGAAAGAACTCAGAATGCTGTTGACTGTAACGTTCGGACACCACACAGTGAAACTCTCCACCTGTTTTCTTTCATGTCCCAGATATCTCAGAATACCCTCTGTATCTCCTTCTCTTGCCATAGCTGCAATGCGTTCATCATGGTGGCGCATATCGTGACGAAGCCTCCTGTTCTCCTCCTCGCTTTTTCTGACTTTTTCCAGATACGCATACAGATATTCTACTTTTTGCTTTCCCAGTTCATCTCTGGCTTCTTTTCGCATCTGATAGATGTTGCTGATAATCAGTATGTTTGCGGCAGCAAACGAACAGACGGTTACAAAAAAGAAAAATACAGTACCGGAGTAAAATCCGTCATCTGAACGTACCTTTGCTGAAATAAGCATGAATATGAGAAAATATACTGCGGAAACAATACTCAGTGTTCTCCAGTGCTTTGAACGAAATCCGCTTACCTCGCGAATAAGAGGTCTTCCGTATTGCCGGTATGCAAACAGTATCGGAAAACAGATAATCAGAACAAATACACAGCGTATAATATAGGCATATGTCTCTGATATGTCCGGAAATACGAGAACACGCAAATAAACAGCCGTGCACCACAAAACACTGAAAAAACAGCCGTAAGTTATCCACAAATAGCATTTTTTCCAGAATCCGTCTGATGATATATGAATAAAGACTGCCAGAAAGTATATAAATCCGATAAGAAAAGCAACCGCAAACCGCAGAGACTGCGACAAAAGGCTGTAACATAAACAGAAATCCAGAAAAAGCACAAGCCACGCCGAGCCCCACAGCAGAACCGTTTTTCTGACCGGATATTTTCTCTCCTGCAGCAAAGCTCCGGCAGCAATGTGCATTGCAGACAGCAGCAGACTTACAAAGAAAACAATTATAATTTTTTGAATTTCAGGCATCAGTTTCCTGCCTCCTTTAAGTAAAAATCAAAATAATCCTGTTTGATTTGTGCGCGGCACCGTCTTGGGACAGGAATGACTGTACCATCGTCCATCACCAGATCTGCTCCCGAAAAGCAGCGGACATGACTTAAATTCACTATATAGGAAACCCCGCACATTGCCATGCCTTTTGCATCCGAAATGCACTCCTGCAGCTGTGTACCGGTCATACGCACAGACAGTTTGCTGCCGGAGGTCAGGCAAAAAATACGCTGTTTATCTATGGTTTCTATATACAGAATGTCCTCAAGAGCGATGCGATGCAGTTCACCTCTGCTGGGAACAAGAATCCATGTCCTATGACGTCGCATGGCAATGACTCTGTCTAAAGCCTCATCAAATTTCTCCTGCGTGTACGGTTTGCAGATATAGTCTGCGGCATGCAGTGAAAAAGCATCTACAGCATACTCTGAGCTGGTGGTCAGAAAAACAATATCGGTATTTTCACACAAACGGAGAATATCCCGCGCAAGCTCTGTTCCAAGCATACCGGGCATACAAATGTCCAGCAGTGCAATATCAGGGCCGCCGGTTTTGTCAATAGCCTGCAGCATTTCAAACGCAGATGAATATATGATAAATTCGATGTCCCGCTCAGAATGCGATGCCTGATATGCCTGCAGATTATCCGCAATCTTTTTTCGTTCTGCAGCCTCATCATCACAAACAAATATTTTAAGCATTGCACAACTTCCTTTCTCTGTGAAACACATTATAGCACTTTTGGGTCTGAATTGGAATCCGGCATAAAAAAACAACCCCTCGGACTTAATCTGTCGGCGAGAAGCTGCCTTAATAGTAATATGGTGCCCAGACTCGGAATTGAACCAAGGACACGGGGATTTTCAGTCCCCTGCTCTACCTACTGAGCTATCTGGGCTTATTATACATGGTGGGCCTTCGGGGACTCGAACCCAGGACCTGCCGGTTATGAGCCGGACGCTCTGACCAACTGAGCTAAAGGCCCACGTATGTTTTGAATGGTCGGGGTGGCAGGATTTGAACCCGCGGCCCACTGGTCCCAAACCAGTTGCGCTACCAAACTGCGCTACACCCCGTTATCGGTAAACCATATAAAGTATTAAATTGTTTGGCAGGGGCAGTAGGATTCGAACCCACGGCACGTGGTTTTGGAGACCACTGCTCTACCAACTGAGCTATACCCCTATAAATATGGCGGAGAAGATGGGATTCGAACCCATGCGGCCCTAATACGAACCCTAACGGTTTAGCAAACCGTCCTCTTCAGCCTCTTGAGTACTTCTCCGGGCTTTCCGTTTAATTTTGTCTGAATGGCGGAGAGGGTGGGATTCGAACCCACGGCCCCTTACGGAGTCACCGGTTTTCAAGACCGGCTCCTTAAACCACTCGGACACCTCTCCATATATGAGTTCTACATTTAATAAAATTGGTGACCCATCGGAGATT
This sequence comes from bacterium, assembly GCA_963609975.1. Classification (GTDB taxonomy): domain Bacteria; phylum Bacillota; class Clostridia; order Peptostreptococcales; family Anaerovoracaceae; genus UMGS973. Next base: position 12,091 of record CAVDMD010000045.1, read on the forward strand.
CGAACTCCGGACACCTTGATTAAAAGTCAAGTGCTCTACCGCCTGAGCTAATGGGTCATTAGTGGCAGGGGTAGATGGACTCGAACCATCGAATGACGGAGTCAAAGTCCGTTGCCTTGGCCTCTTGGCTATACCCCTAAAGTTTGGTGAGCCCAGGAGGATTCGAACCTCCGACACACGGCTTAGAAGGCCGTTGCTCTATCCAGCTGAGCTATGAGCCCACAATAATAATGGAGCGGAAGACGAGATTCGAACTCGCGACCCTCGCCTTGGCAAGGCGATGCTCTACCACTGAGCCACTTCCGCATATTTGGTGGAGGGAGATGGATTCGAACCATCGAAAGCTGAGCTGACGGATTTACAGTCCGTTCCCTTTGGCCACTCGGGAATCCCTCCGTTAATGGAGCTGGCGAAGAGAATCGAACTCCCAACCTGCTGATTACAAATCAGCTGCTCTACCGTTGAGCCACGCCAGCATATTGCATTAAAAGCATTTTTTAATGTTTTTTGTCGTTTTGTTTTTTCCAACCGACGAATTGTTATTATACGCATGTTTATGCTTTATGTCAACACTTTTCCAAAACTTTTTTTATTTTATTTTTCTACACTGTAAATGATCCGGTTTTTCTGTCTTTCGCGGGACCGCCCGGCGGTCGTAACGGCGGCGCAGTTTTAATGCTTATTCGCCGCCCCGGTTATTTATTCGTGCTGTATATTTATTCTTCGTCTGTGAATATCATTATTCCTGCGAAAAGATCAGGATCTGTTCCTTCGCCGTATAATACTGTTCCTCGGCTTATGCATTTTACATAGACACCATCTTTATTTTTTGCCATGTACTGGATATTATGAAGCTTTTCTCTGCCCTGGAATACGTCTTCTATGTCGTTATGATACCTTTCACGGTCTCCGGGATGGATATTTTCTTCCCATACCATGAAGGCGTCGTTTATGTACTGACCGGGCAGGTCGAAATTTTTGACGAACGATCTGGATACTCGGGTCACGTTTGTATTCATGTTGCAAAGATACAGGCAGTTGCGGTCGTCTGTTATCGCGAAGGCTTCGAATATGCGGTCTGTAAGGCCTGTCCTGTCCATTCCGTCGTCAAATGCCGTCATCTTTGGAAGCGAGCCGTGCTTCATTTTCCATTTTTTGTCGTACATGTCGTGGTCTGCGGCGTGAAGGACGTCCGAAAGGCTGTCGTATTTTGCGCCTGACATTTCATAACCTATGGCGATGCTCATGTCATAAGGCTGCTTTTCGTTGAGTTCCTCGCATCTGCGTGCTGCGCTTTCTATTTCGCTGCGGATCGTATTTTCGTTTACGTTGCGGTAAAGAGCGAGAAACTCGTCGCCGCCGAATCTGTAAACGTGAGTCGCCGATCTCATCTCTTCCAGCAGGACCTTCGCCGCCATGCTTATGTACTCGTCGCCTGTCTGATGTCCGTACTTGTCGTTGACTGTTTTAAGGCCGTTTATGTCGCAGAATACGAAGCCTATTTCGTTTTCTTTAAGATCGCCTTCTGTAAATTCTTTTTCCAGTACGGCAAAATCCTCTTCAAAAGCATTTCTGCTCCTCAGACCCGTGAACAGGTCGAGCATGGCTTTTGTCCTTATCGTCGCTTCGGGATTTTCCATTGTAAAGAATACGCCTACAGTAATGAGCGTCACGCACGCGCCGGTAAACTGCAGCTCCGGGATGGAAAGCTGGACTGCTTCTACGAGGATCATGACCGCAAGCATCGGATAAAGCGTTATTATAACGTGCCTGTCCACTGTATTTCTTTTTATAAACAGCATTATCGCGCTCCACGCAAGGAAAAAGAATGCTATGCCGAACGTCGCCAGCACCATCGGTCCTGAAGCGTAATCTGTCCTGTAGCCGTCGATATGCTCGAACGGCAGGAGCAATATTATCCATATGTAGCATACCGCGAATAATGCCGAATACCTTCTGTATATTGGGGTCCGCCCGGCGGACACGCAAAGTTGAAGTGTGTACAGGAAAAATTCCCGCGCAAACAGCACTGCAGAAATGCACATTACCGCAAGTATGCTTTTTGCTATACCTGAATAGCTGTCATCGTTGCTGTTGTTCAGAACGACCACCGTTCCCATATCGAAAACAACATGGATCATTGCAAATATCCAAAGCCTGTAAAATGAACGACTGTCTTTTCCGACTTTATAGTGGATGCTGCTGATCAGCAGGAACAGCAGCATTATAACGCATATAAATTCAGCTCTGAGTATCAGTATGTCTCGTATCATAGCCCCGCTTTACCGCCTTTTTCTGACGCATCCTGACCGAATTTTGTGATTTTTTCAAAAAATACAATTTCTCAGTAATATTTTCAGTTACAAATGCGTCTTATTTTCACTTCATTATTGTAACATATATAGAAATAATTTTAAGTAAATATATTTTTTTTGCTTGCTAAAATATTTCATTTAAATGCATTTTTCGACAATTTTCGACAATAATCATGTTTTTTCTTGCTGATGATACTCGACGATGATACATGTGTGATCATTTAGAATCGCATAGAAAAAGATGCCGCTGTATGAACGGCATCCTTGGTATTTGCTATGTAACTTTTAAAACTTACTTGATTTATGAAAGTATTCTTGAGATCGTGGCTACAGACGTCACTGCGCATTATCTGACAGCAGCCGATCTGCTTTAGTTTATGCTTACGACTTTGTAGCCTGCTTTTTCTACTGCAAGGCGGAGCTTTTCGTCGTCTACGGGTTCTGACATCTGGATGTGAGCCTGTTTTTTGTGAAGGTTCACTTTTGCTTTTACGCTGTCTATACCGTTGAGGGCGTTTTCTACTCTTGCGCTGCAGTTGCTGCATGTCATGCCGTCTATTATCATGTCTTTTTCTGCTACTACTTTATCGAGCTTTTTCTTTTCAGGCTTAACTAAGCCTGCGTCGCCTCCGCAGCATACGGCGTCGCCCTTGAAGTGCTTCATTGACTTTCTGAGCGCTATTACAAGTATTACTACGATAATTCCTCCAATGACTATATTTATCATTTTCTTTCACCTCTTTAGATCAAAATTTTCAGATCAAAATCATTTTTTCCGGCTTGTGGGAGCGCCGGCGCTCGTATTTTTAAGTCAGTTAATTCTGACTAACTTTATCCATGCATCATTATACATCTGTATTTTTTATTGTCAATGTCTCATTTTTTCCGGCTTGCAGAGCCGTTGAAAGATCCATGAGTTATTTTTGGCTAACTTTTTTCGTCAAATCTATTGACACGGACATTTTTTCGATGTATCATTCGCATTAGTTAGTTGATACTAACCATTGACTGACTGAATATTGATTAATCTTAAAGAAAGGATATACAGGTCGATCATGTTTGAAAAGCGTCTGATAGAACAGGCAGCCCCGACTCTTGCCGGGATAAAGCCTGCGAGCCTTTTTCCTTACTGCGCGGACAGTCTTGAGAATGCCTTTAATGAAATAGAAGAATGGGACAGAAAGCTCTCGGTTTCGGGCATTAAGGTCACGACACTGTGCAGCTGCGAGGAAAAAGGCAGAGTCCTTGTTTATGTGTATCGGATAACTGCTCTTAGTAAGCTCCTGTCCGATGGCGCTACAAGGGATTTTCTCACAAAATGCGGGTACGACACTGCTGACATGAGCGTTGGCAATATGCTCCGTCAGCTCGCGCTTCGCACGGGATGCGTTTCAGGCATGCCTCATGAGATCGGCGTGTTTCTCGGTTATCCGCTTGAGGATGTGGAAGGGTTTATTACAAATAACGGAAAGAACCACAGCTTTTGTGGGTACTGGAAGGCTTACGGCGATCCTGACGCGGCTATGCGCCGCTATACGCAGCTCAAAAAATGCAATGACATTTACCGCAGGCTGTACAACAGCGGACGCTCTGTTATGGAGCTTGCCATAACAGCATAAACATACATACATTATCGACCTTGAATATGAAAGGAGTTTTTACAATGAAAGACGTTGCGATCGTTTTCTGGAGTGGTACAGGAAATACTGAAAAAATGGCTGAGCTTGTTGCTGAGGGCGTAAAGAACGCAGGCGGTGAGCCTCATATGTATCAGCCTTCACAGTTTACTACTGAGGAAGCTGACAAATATACTGCTATCGCATTTGGCTGTCCTGCTATGGGCGACGAGGTCCTTGAGGAAGAAGACTTCCAGCCTATGTATGACAAGATCCGTCCTCTTCTGAGCGACAAGAATGCTGGTCTCTTCGGTTCTTACGGCTGGGGTGACGGCGAATGGATGCGCCAGTGGAAGGATGACTGCGAATCTGCAGGATGCCAGCTTGCGTGCGAGCCTGTAATGGCTAATTATGAGCCTGATGATGATGCTTCTGCTGCTTGCAGGGCTCTCGGCGAGGCGCTTGTAAATATCCAGGCTTAAAAATCAGGACACCTATGTTGCCTGCGAAATATTTTGAAATATCTCACTCTTAATTTTTAAAACATATAGCAAAACAAACATATAGCAAACGATATTACAACTTAAAATCAAGCAGCATATCATATGACTGCTTACTCTTACGGGTAAACTGAAAACGAAATAAAACGATGGTTTAAAGGGAGCATCTTGGCGGTGCTCCCTTTTATGTTACTTTACGAAAACGGACCGGGGCTGATGCTCCGGTCCGGCTGTTGTTTTTTGAATATTTAATTACTTGTGAAGCGGGTGCTTGTCGCATAATTCCTTTACGATAGCGCGCGCCTTGTCGTGGGCTGCTTCGTCTTCAGGATTATCGAGTACGAGCGATATAGCTTCTAC
>CAVDMD010000046.1:0-16589 GCA_963609975.1 bacterium
CCCTGCTCATGACCTTTGCAACAGGCGGCAGCAGTATTGTCCGGGCATTTTCTCGTTCGGCTCGCAGCTGACAGTGATATTGTAAAGGTCAAGCTTTTCGATGGTGATATCAATATAGTGACCGTCAATTTTATTAAAGTTGGAGTAGATTGTACCGCCGAACATATCGTATACAAGCGTTGCAGTAATTGCACACTGTTCATAAAACGAATCAGACGGTACCCACTCTGCCTGACAGGAGGGACACCCGGTCAGCATGGTAAGGAAATGGGGCTTTATATCCGCACTCTTAAAAAGCGGCCGGAGGTACCGCACGATTGGGATGCCACCATCCGGACGGTAACGGTTTAGAAAGCAATCCTCTACAAAACTGACGAAATAGCCTTTGCTTTCAGGAATGGTACTGAAACCAGAGCCGGAGCATAAGTTGAAGCCGCACGGATTCTCGGATAGGCTTAGCTCTTTCAAAAGATATCTGAAATTTGATTATTGAGAATTGCTGCTTGGTTTTCAAGGGAAATCAAGCGGCTTTCGCTCAAAATCAAGGATTTTACAAAGAAGTTATATAAAATGGATAGTATATTTTACATATGCTGAGTAAGCTATTATCGGGTGAATAGAATTCTCCTAAGGGTCAAGTGAAGGGAGTGTTTTGCATGGCTTACAAAACTGTTGTGATTGATTATAACCCGAAAGCAGAAAAGATGGCTGCGGATGTTGAGAAAACCATAAATAAGATGGCAAAAGACAACTGGGAGTTTGTTACCTTTTCGGTCACCAATTCCGCAAAGGCAATTCTCGTCTTTCGCATAGCGGAGTCAAAAAAATGATAAGGAAGAATAAGAAGATGGACAGCCAGAACAAGTCCCCAAAACCGGAATCCAATGGCATCGCATTGGGCATATGCATCGGCATGATGCTCGGAGTTGCACTCGGCTGCTGGCTTGACAATCTTGGCCTCTGGATGTGCGTCGGAGTCGCGGTGGGCATCTGTGTCGGTGCTGCGATTGACCTGGCAAAAGGCAAAAAAGGTAAGTGAAATCAACACCCATATTCTACCTGCAGGAGGTGTGATATTTCCTTAGCTTCATCTATAATAGAGGTATCCAAGGAAACAGGAGGAAGACAAAATGAACCAAATATCGATTGGCAGTTATATTGCAGAAAAGCGCCGTGCGTTAAACCTCACACAGGCGCAGCTGGCTGAAACACTCGGTGTATCGAACAAGACTGTTTCAAAATGGGAGACCGGCAAGTGTATGCCTGACTACAGCGTTATTAAAAAACTCTGCGAGGCAATTCATATAACGCTTGCAGAGCTGATGGACGGCGAAGATGCCGCCGAGAACAGTATTCAAACCTATGATGAGCAGATTCTTGACCTGCTCCGCCGTACACAGGAACTGGAACGACAGCGGCAGGTAATTATAGGCGCAGTACTGATCATTCTCGGTATTGCCGGTAGCGCACTGTCTGCAACCGTTGGCGGTTCTGATGTAAAAGACTTTATGTCCGGGCTGCTGCTTGGACTGTCGATTGTTGAAATGATTGCCGGTCTTATAATTGTCATTAAACAGCCACTTGAAAAATAACACAGAGTTCATCTGTAAAGAGAGCTATAGGAACCATGAGCTTCGGGTTTTCCTATGTCGGGTTCGTGTTTCTGCTGATAGTGCCAAATGTCATTTGAAGCAGGAACATAGCATAAGTTAAGGTCGCAAGATCGCACGCAGTTCGGATGGCACAGGCTTTGCGACCTTTTTTGTGCTCTTAGAGAAATACTTAAAAAGTGCACACTCTTTTGCAAAAAAGAAACCGGACGCCAACCGTGATACGCATTGTATCAGAATTGGTGTCCGGTTATGGTGCGGATAAAGGGATTCGAACCCCCATGATGTTACTCACACGGACCTGAACCGTGCGCGTCTGCCAATTCCGCCATATCCGCATATGGTAGTCCTACCGGGAATCGAACCCGGGTTACCGCCGTGAGAGGGCGGTGTCTTAACCTCTTGACCATAGGACCAAATACTCTAACATTATACTATAAATTTTCAAGATTTCAAGAGCTAAATTTAATATATTTCCAAATGTTTTTGTATTTTTTTGCGTATTCCTTGAAAAAGTAAATTCCACTATAAAAGGCCGGTGCAAAACAATCCGGCCTTTCCGTACAAAATCAGCTGCAATCTTACTATATACCTTAAGAACAGGTTATATATCATCTTCCGGCGCGTTTTCACTGAAAGTCATTTTCTTGGTAGTCTTGAATCCCTTTGTTGATATTGCAAGATAAACAAAGCCGATAACAGTCCAGATACCTCCAAGAAGCAAAGCAAACTTACCGAGGTTGAGCCATATCAGGAAACATACTATTGCTCCGATTGCAGGAGCTATAAGGTAGCTGCATACATTCCATAGTCCGGAATTTTTCTTCTGATTGACAAAATAATACTTTATTACAGCCAGGTTTACAATAGTAAATCCGGCTAAAGCCCCAAAATTAATAACAGACGATATCGAAAGCAGATCGGTCAGACTTGCCACAACAGCTGCTAAAACACCCAGGAACAATATATTTTTTGAAGGGGTTTTAAACTTCGGATGAACATGAGCAAAGAATTTCTTAGGAAGAACCTCATCTCTGCCCATACCATAAAGCAGCCTGCTGGCAGAGGTCTGCGCAGCAATGCAGCATGTAATACATGTTACTACATATATACCGGTCCAGATATATCCCAGAACCGTTCCTCCAACATGTGCAATCAGTTCCGTTGATGCAGTATCAGGATCGACAAAATCTTTCCAGCCTGTAGGCCATGCCAGCTGCATTACATATGAATAAATTACAAAATACAGCCCCATGCCTATTGTAATGATAATGATTGCTTTGCCGACATCTTTTTTCGGGTTAATCGCTTCTTCTGAAAGAGTAGTAACCGCATCACAGCCTAAAAAGCACATAACAAGAATTGATGCCGCACCTATTATACCGCTCCAGCCTACTTCCTGAAATTCTTCATGGCTGTAAATTCCTCTTATATCAAGAAGCGTGGCTTCGCCGCCGCCAAGGCATATATATCTCAGCATAAGAACAAAAAATCCGATCATAAATATCGCCGCAACTATAACAAAGAAGTTATTTACTTTAGCCATAATGTCAACACCGATATACTGAACAAGTGTCAGAGCGGCACAGCTGACAAGAACAAACACCCATGCAGGTATTGTCGGAATCAAAATGTTCATGTAAAGACCCAGCAGCAGATAACTCAGGCAGCCAAGCAAAGCATAGTCTATCAGCATTACCCATCCTGTCATAAATCCCAGATTAGGGTTGAACACTTTTGAAGCATATGTAAAAGCCGAACCTGTCTCCGGATAGGCACGCACCATTTTAGCGTAGCTGAAAGCAGTAAACGCCATTGCAACAGTTGCGATAGCATATGCCAAAACAATCATGCCGTGCGTCATCTGGGCAGTTATACCCATATATGTCATTACAGTTGACAAAGACATCTGTGCGAGACCGAAAATTACCAGTGACCCAAGCCCCAGTGTCCTCTTTAATTTTTCATCACTCATTTTACCAAATCCTTTCCTGAAATATGAGTCGGCATGAAAGATTTTTGCATGAACAGGTCCTGCTCTGCAATCATCTTCCATCCTCAAACTCATGCCGTAATTATATTTGCTATTTCGTTTATATGGAAATCAAATTACACAAAGGAAGCTCACTCTATTTGTTTATTCGCCCTGATTGCTTTCTTTCTTTTTTGGCAAGTATTGTATCATAATCCATCCTGCTCATATCGTTAAAGTCGACAACCTGACCTTCCTTGAATACATACATAATATTTTCATATTTAACATTGTTAATGTCTGCAAGAGGGTCTTTTTTGAGGAGCAGCAGATCTGCATCTTTTCCCGGTTCAATAGTGCCTTTCCTGTCATCGATTCTCAAAAGCTCAGCTCCGTTTACAGTCGCGGCAAGAAGAACTTCCGCATCAGTCATTCCCGCATTTTTCAATTCGTACATTTCGTTGTGAGTGTACATACCGTAAGGAGTAAGCTTGCTGCAGAACGAATCGGCGCCTACACCGATTTTTATACCTAAATTCTTTGCGCGCTTAAAGCTCTTTTGAATACGATCTATTTCTTTTGCTCCGAGAGTATCTCCCACGCATCCTGTCAAATCTCTTTCCTTAGGAGGATCAAACTGCTCATACCAGTCTACATAAAGCCCGATCGTAGGAACCAGCGTAATCTCGGGGTTTCTTTCTTCAGCAGGAAGTCCCTTTTGTCTTGCCTGATAGAATTTGTACCATTCAACCATTTCCTCATCGAATTCTTCACCGTGTTCGATGCTGTCTACTCCTGCTTCTATACATCTTTTTATCGATTCCTTGTTTTCACAGTGCGCAGCTACCGGAACTCCAAACTCTCTGGCCTCTTCAACCATAACCTTAATTTCTTCCATAGTGAAATGAGTATCTGTTTCTTTTTCCCAGTCATTGATACCGCCTCCGGAAGCCCAGAGCTTGATGGTTCTGGAGCCTTCTCTCAAAACCAGTCGGCATGCTTTCCTGACTTCATCAACTCCATCAGCTATGATGCCCCACGGATGATGTTCTTTTACGAAATCCTGCGGAAAATGTATGCTGTCTGCATGTCCTCCGGATCTTGTCAGTCCTCTTCCGCAAGGTATGATAGTCGGTCCCTGCATGAAGCCTCTGTCAATCACGTTTCTTAGATATATACCATAGCGTGAAATATCCCTGACACTTGTAAATCCGTGGCGCAGGCTCTGCTGGCACTGCTCGACAGATCTCATTGCCTGTTCAAAATCATTCTCACAGACCCAGTCCTTGTCACTTGATTCATATACTCCGCCGTAATGAACATGACAGTCAACAAGCCCCGGAATCATAAATGCACCCCTGGCATCTATAACGTGTTCCGGTGGTATTGATTTGCCCGGTTTTATTTTTTCTATTTTTGCTATTTTCCCATCTTTAATATAAACTGTTTGAGCCGCCTTTACCTCACATTTATTATTGGCACAGTCAATCAGATTTACATTGGTAATGGCATACCCGCCTTCCTGTGAACATATACTTTTTAAACTTGTACTAATCATTGTAAGCCTCCTTCCACTGCAATTGCAACGAACTTAATTTTCCTAAATTATACTCATCTATAAATCAGGCCTCAACGATTAGGGTGTCTCGGTTTCAAATTATTATGTCTTTTTGTAATATTTCGATAGCGGCATAACCATATTTATGCTATAATTATCGATAAATATGTTTTTATTATCATTCCGGGAGGTGGGTTAAGTGGATAAAGATAAAGTTTTCTTTGATTTTGGTTTGCCTTTAGCCGTAGAACTGGGCAAACCTGATGAAACTCCGGCTTTAATTCTGAGAGAGCACATAACGGTAATACTTGTTATTAAAGGGGACATTCTCTTTGACAGCATCCGCTGCAGGGATATATACAGTGAAGGTGATATATTTATACTCGAAAGCAACAGTCCTCTGGAAATCTCAAGCACCACCGGAAAACCGGCAGCGATTTTACTCCTGTCTTTTGATATGTCATATTTTTCTTTGAAGCATCCTCATATATGCGCTGCAGTATTCAGACAGCCTCCAAAAGCATCCGGCAAACCGCTTTTAGAAAAAATACTAAGCATTGTCATATCTGTTCTTGAGTTTGAGTCCGAAAAACATACTGCTCTAAAAACAGAATCAAGTGCTTTACTTACAGAGCTTGTAAGATCTCATCAGTTTTATTCCGGCAGCCTTATTCAGGAAGCAGACGACAAAAACCAGCTCCGGGAATATAATAATTTTATGGAAGACCTGATGAATTACATAGGTAACAGTTACGACAGCGGAGCAACTCTCAACTCCTTTGCAGCCGAAAGTCATCTGAGCCCCAATTATCTTTCACATAGAATCAAAAAAATAAGCGGAAAGACTTTTCAGGAAATCCTTTCATTTATCAGGTGTATTAAATCTCAGGAATTTCTCCTTGCTGACAGTTGCAGGATAGGCAAGCTGGCTTTGGATATGGGCTTTTCCTCATCAAAATATTACATAGAGAATTTTACTAAATATTTTGGACTGACGCCGGTTCAATACAGAGAAGCGCTCCTCGGCAAAAGGCAGAAAAAACCGGAATACGACAAAGATCCGAAAACGATACTTTCATTGCTCAAAATTTTTACAGATACTAATGACATCAGCATTTATCCTCTAAAAGATACCCTGTTCACCCACAGCACCTGTGACATTACAGCCACCCACGGCAGCTATGTCAATGTGCTTTCTGATATGGGCCGTGTCAGCAATATCAGATCGCCTTTAACAGAAACAGCTCATGCGGTATTTGACGAGCTGCACAAAAATTTCAGAATATCGGTTATTACAATTGATGTGGAGACCTCTTTAAAAGGCATCGAACCCGGAGTGCTTTTTACAGTTTCAAGAAATATCAATTCCCTGCTTAACCTTGGCTTTACAGTGGCTCTTGAAACAAAAAATTTATCAGCACAAACCATAAAACTGATAGCGGATTTTTTTGACTTTCATTCAAAGCTATATAGAGATAATATCTCAATAATCAAAGTTCTCATAAGAATGAATCTGCCCGAAAGCCAGCTGGAGCACATCAAAAGAGCTGTCTCTTCAGACCTTCTTAAAATGGTAGGGTTTAACATTGAAGTAATCACTGCCGGCACATATATGAATGACATAAGCTATATAAACGAAATATATGACTCGCTTCTTCTGACTCCCTTTGCCATGGATGAGCTTTTCAATCCGCAAAACTGGAACAGAGAAATAGCTTTTTCATTAATCGATGAAATCAACATACAAGGTATGTTTTTGAAAGGCGGCAACGGTCTGCTTGCCTGGAACGGCATAAAAAAGCCATGGTGGTATGCGTACATTATGGTTTCGAAGCTTTATGGAACAATCGCAGATAAGGGCGATGACCATATAATCACAAATGACAACGGCAGGATAGCTATACTGACTTTTAACAAGTGCGGTCAGGATGGAAACATGCTGAGCAGAATTAAAAATGCCTCGCAGCTTGATGAAGCTATCGAAGCCGGTAAAAATATGCGGAGAGAACACAGCTTTCATCTGACAAATATATACGGAAAAATCAAAGCTACTCACTACTCTCTGAACAAAGACGCCTGTCTTTACTCAAAGTGGGCAACTTTGAATTTCAAAGAATCAGTTACAGGAGAGGAAGAAAGCATAATATCCGCCGTCTGCCATCCCAATATAAGGTTTCAAATACTGGAGGCAGAAGGCGAGCTTGATATAACCACCATCGAAGACACTTTCGGAGTCTCACTTGTTGTACTGGAAAAGATCTGAATTCCACTATGAAAGGCCGGTGCAAAACAATCCGGCCTTTATGAGCTGCTCTGAGGAAATCCTGCAGTTTACCAAAAAACCTGCAGATTTTTTCACATGGCTATGGTTAAGGCTATCATAACCTGCGCTATGTAATATGTAATAAGGTTTGCGGCATTGTACCAGCTGCGTCTGGTTTTGCCAAACTGGGTAAGTATATAGAGTATGTCGCTTATCATAAATATGAAGGCTCCCGCTGCAAGCAGCTTTGTAAATTCCGATACTCCCGTCATAATCATAAGTCCCGCCGCAAAGGAGAATGTGGAAATCATAACAACGAAGTAGATTACGCCAAGGGGTTTGAGTTCTTTTCTGACCTCTATTTCCCTTAATAATATTGTAATTATTATCGGGCACAGTACAAGCGACAGCGGAAGCGCAGCTATATATACTCTGCTGTCTGCGATTACGATTGCTGCTATGTATACCGCATGACCCGCAAAGAAAAAAGCTGTTCCGGCTTTGAGACATATTTCATCATGTTTTAGTGATACAAACCGGAGATTGAGGAAAAAATCGCCCGCACAGCCCAGCGCAAGACCTGTGATTACAAGATGTGCGTATGTGTCTGTGCCGGCAGAGTCCGCACAGCGGATTCCAAGGTACACAAACACCAGAGATGCAAGCGTTTTGAGAATTACCGCCGGTATGTATTTTTTCATATAATCCGTAATTATAAAGGCTGTATCTATTACAAAGCCCGTCACTATTATTGCCGTCAGATTCATATTGTTCCTCCTAAAAAACAAACTGTATCATAAGCATATAGCAGACCGTTCCCGCAAGTATCGAAAGAAGCATATTGTGTTTCCACCTGTGCAGCAAAAGCACCAGAAACACTGCTACCGTTTCAGGTATTCCATGGCTGCCGCTGACAAACGACACGCCTTTGAGACAGTATATCACAAGCATACCCATTATCGCATAGGGAAGCACATCTCCGAGGTACAGTATGACTGCCGGAGGCTCTTTTCTGAATATGATAAACGGCGCAAACCTTATGGCTATTGTAACAGCCGAGGCAACTCCTATGACTGCCAGTGCATATATGTTATCTGTCATCTGCTACCTCCTTTTTTATCCATCGTTTTTCTATGAGCAGCAGCGCCGTAATTCCTGCCATTGCAGGTATCAGGAAGCTGTCCGGTCCGAATATGAGAAGTGATATGACTGAAATGCCAAGCCCCGTAACCGCCGGCAGGTGCTGCTTTGTTTTTTCCCACTGCTGCGCAAATATTACTGTAAACAGCGCCGTCATTGCAAAGTCTATGCCTGCGGTGTCAAAGGTTATGGCGCTGCCTATAAGGCCTCCTGCAATGCTGCCTGCCACCCAGTAAATCTGATTAAAAAGCGATACAAAAAAGCAGTATTTTTTCTCATCCACACCGTCAGGCAGATCGGGTGAGCATACCAGCGAAAACGTTTCATCCGGCAGGGCATATATGACATAGGGCTTCACTCTGCCTATGTTTTTGTATTTTTCAAGCATGGCAATTCCGTAAAACAGGTGCCGCAGGTTTACCATGACTGTCATTGCGGCCGCTGTCAGAAGCCCTGCGCCCGAAGTTATGAGATTTATGACTACAAACTGCATTGAGCCTGCATATATGCCTATGCTCATAAGCGCAGCCCACCACCAGCCATATCCTCTGCTTTCGAGGAGAACTCCGAAGGCCGCCCCTATCACAAGGAAGCTTGCCATTATCGGTATTGTTACTTTGAATGAATATTTAACTGTTGCCTTATCTCTCATATATACCTCATTACAGATAATAGTTCATTACAAGCGCCACTGCTTTTTGTGTGCCTGTGTTTTTGTAGGTGTGTTCATTGTCTGCCGTAAATTCTATGGCATCGTCCTTGTTCAGAATATACTGCTGTCCCTCAACTGTGATTTCAAGCTGTCCCTGAAGCAGCATGACATATTCGGTTGATTTGGCCGGATGCCCCATCGATGTATGGCTGCAGCCTGCTTCTATCTCTGTCTGAAACCATTCAAAATTGCGCGACGGTGTGCCGGCAAAGTAGCAGTACATCCTGTAGCTGCCTCCATCATCTGACTGCGCCACTGTTCCTGCTCTTGTCACCACCTCTATCGTCCCTTTCGCCTGCTCAAACAGCGCAGAATACGGTATATTAAGACCTCCTGCTATTTTCCATACTGTATTGACAGTAGGATTGGCCTCGCCTTTTTCAATCTGCGAAAGCATCACCTTGCTTATTCCCGAAAGCTCGGCAAGGCGGCTCAGGCTCAGGTTTCTCTCCGACCTGAATTTTTTCAGATTCGCTGCTATTATCTGATTGATATCCATACGCACCTCACAAAATATATTTAACATTTGTAAATTATATTTTATTATACACGCCATCACAGGAAAGTCAACCCCTGAAAAAAATATATACAGCCGTATGAAAAAACAGATACAGCCGTACTCCGGTCGCATCTGTTTTCATAAATTATTATATTTTTTCCGTTTATTTTCCCATCAGTGTCTTTATATCCTCTTCAGGTGTGCCGATCGGCGCAATACCGAAATTCTCAACCAGAAATCCCAGAACACCCGGTGAAATAAATGCAGGCAGTGAAGGACCTATGCGTATGTTTTTGATACCCAGATAAAGCAGTGTCAGCAGTATGCAGACAGCTTTCTGTTCATACCACGAAAGCACCATCGAAAGCGGCAGATCGTTAACACCGCAGTCAAAGGCCTCTGCAAGAGCAACGGCAATTTTAATTGCGCTGTAGGCATCGTTGCACTGTCCTATATCCATCAGACGAGGCAGTCCGCCTATAGTGCCAAGATCCATGTCGTTAAAGCGGAATTTGCCGCAGGCCAGTGTCAGAACAACTGTGTCTTCCGGTGTTTTCTTAACAAAATCCGTATAGTAGCTGCGTCCCGGACGTGCTCCGTCACAGCCGCCTACAAGGAAGAAATGCTTAATATCGCCGTTTTTAACAGCGTCTATAACCTTGTCCGCCACGCCAAGCACTGTATTGTGCCCGAAGCCTGTTGTCACCTCTTTGCCTCCGTTAATGCCTGTAAAGCTTCTGTTCTCTCCATAGCCGCCAAGCTGCAGAGCCTTCTCTATAACAGGGGTAAAGTCCTTGTCATCTCCTATATGCACCAGTTCAGGATACGACACAAGCGCTGTTGTGAACACTCTGTCCGCATAGCTTGCTTTTGGCGGCATCAGGCAGTTTGTAGTAAACAGCACAGGCGCCGGAATGTTTTCAAATTCTTTTTGCTGATTCTGCCATGCAGTACCGAAATTCCCTTTGAGATGAGAATATTTTTTCAGCTCAGGATATCCGTGCGCAGGCAGCATTTCACCATGAGTGTAAATATTGATGCCCTTACCCTCGGTCTGCTCAAGCAGCAGTTTCAAGTCGTGCAGATCATGTCCCGAAATAACGATAAACGGTCCTTTTTCAACTTCTAAGGTTACTGTCGCAGGAACAGGATTTCCGTAGCTTTCGGTGTTGGCTCTGTCAAGCAGCTCCATACAGGCAAGGTTGTATTTACCCACATCCATTACTGCGGCAAGAAGCTCATCCTGACCCTGCCCGCTTCCTATAACCGCAAGAGCTTTTGCAAAAAATCTGTTAAGCTCATCATCAGTATAGCCAAGAACCATAGCGTGATATGCATATGCCGCCATACCGCGAATGCCAAACAGCACAAGAGATTTAAGACTTCTTATGTCCTCATTTTCATTCCAAAGCTTCGACATATCATAGTCGGCTTTTGCATTGCCGCCTGAAATCCGTGCATTCTCGGTCTGCACTCTCTGTGTCATGGCCTTAATAGTTTCATCATTGAAATTAACATTGGTGACAGTTGTAAAAAGCCCTTCGATAATAAGCTTCCATGTGCCGCTGTCAGCCGCACTGCTGTCATCTGCGGCATAAGCCAGACCTATAAGCGCTCCTGTAAGTTCATCCTGCAGCTTTGAAGTGCCGGCTTTTTTGCCGCATACGCCTGCGGCTCCCGTACAGCTGCTGCAGCCTGCTGTCTGTTCACACTGAAAACAAAACATCTGATTTCCCATAAAGTTTACCTCCTGATTCTTTTGATATTTTTTGTTGTCTTTCTTGATTTTATACATTAAGCATACTATAATCTAAAATGATATTCGGTTGTTATAACAACGTAAAGGAGATTTTTTTTATGAAAAATAATCTGTTCGGCACTCAGCTTTTTCGCGGAATAAAAGAAAAAGACATAGAAGCTCTGCTTAAATGCCTCGGCACGAGAGAGAAAAAATACAAAAAAGGAGATGTCATTCTTGCAGAGGGCACCTGCACAGATCAGCTTGGAATAGTCCTTGACGGCACCGTAATAGTGGAGCTTGGCGACATATGGGGCAACAACAGCGTACTAAACAGCATAGGCCCCGGCGGTACCTTCGCCGAAGCCTATGCCTGTGTACCCGGCGAGCCTCTGATGGTAAATGTAATCGCAGACGAAAACGCCTCGGTTCTGTTCATAAGTGTGACAAACATACTTGCGGTATGCCGGAATTCCTGCAGTTTTCACAATACAATGATACGCAATCTGCTGACCCTGTGCGCATCCAAAAATCTGCAGCTTTCGCAGCGTGTGCTGCATACCGGCTCTAAATCAATACGCATCAGGCTTATGTCGTTTTTTTCCGAATGTATCAAAAAATCCGGCAGCTATTCTTTTGATATACCGTACAACAGGCAGCAGATGGCAGATTATCTGAATGTGGACAGAAGTGCTCTTTCCAATGAGCTTGCCAAAATGAAAAAAGACGGCCTTATCAGGTACAGCAAAAATCACTTCGATATCCTCAAGGCTAACAATTCTTTTTAGACGTATTTACTGCGGGTTTCTGTATACCCATATATTCAGCACGCTTTCGGCAATGTCCTCATAGCTCCATCTGCTGTGTGTTCTTCTTTTGCTGTTGGGGTCGTTAACCCTGAATCTGCCGTTTTCATATCCCGCAAGAACTATGAAATGTCCCGATTTTGTGAACTTCCCCGGTCCCATGCTGCATATCACAGGATTGCCCGCCTCAAGATTGGCTATGATGCGCTCCTCGTCAAGGGGTATCTGCGTCACGTCAAGCCCCAGATTCGATGCGCCGCTTCCCATAAGCTCCCATGATGTGCCGGTTCCGTTTACATAGTAGCCGCTGTTCTGACTGTATACGGCCATCTGATACGGATTCATACCCGTATCGCCCGTAAGATATATGTACACCATCGAAAGACAGACAGGACCGCAGCCGTTCAGACCTATTATACTGTCTCCGTACTCCCTGTAACCCCATCTCTGATCCCACTGCAAAAGCTCCGGCACGCTGTCTGCGTCCGCATATCTGCTCAAATCGATTTCCGGCTCAAGATCCTTTTTTTCGGGATATTCCAGAACAAATTTTTTTGTTTCTCTGTCTGATGCCAGCAGCTGTATCATCTCATCCGGATATTCAGACATATCTATGCTGTGTCGGCCTGCATACCCCTGCACTATCTCCTCTGCGGATTTACCCGCGTCAATCCCCCTGACACATACAGTCACAGCCGCCGCAAGTATTAAAAGAAGCAGTATTTTCGTGCCTCTGCCGCGTTTTTTTCCTGTCCGTCTTCTTTTTTTCCTCATTCTCTCCTGCTCCGTAATCAGTTTATATTACATCAAATTCAACCGCCGCCTTGAACAGATCTCCGTCTATGGCAAGTTTAAGCCTGCCGCCCTGAAGCGCCGCCAGATTGCCCGCTATCGAAAGTCCGAGACCGCTGCCTTCTGTGTTTCTTGATTTATCGCCTCTTACGAAGCGTTCCATCAGCTCGTCTGCCGATATGTTAAGTTCGTATTCTGAAATGTTTCTGAATGACATTACCGCTTTGTTTCCATCTCTGTAAACATCAAGGTATACTCTTGTCCCTTTTTGAGCATATTTGCATATGTTGCCGAGGAGATTGTCGATTATTCTCCACAGCAGTCTGCCGTCTGCCATAATGCGCATATTTTCATCTGCAATGTTTACAACGGGTTTAAGTCCTGCGTCAGTGAGTTTTTCACCGTATTCCCCAAGCGCCTGATTGAGTATCATGCCGGGGCTGCACTCTCTCAGTTCCACCGGAATACTGCCTGTGCTTGCCTTGGAGGCCTCCACTATATCTTCTGTGAGTTTTTTGAGCCTTGCCGCCTGTTTGTCAAGGACTGCAATATATTCCTCTGCTTTATCATTGTCCAGCTTTTCGTTTTTCAGAAGCTCCACATAGTTTATTATTGATGTAAGCGGCGTCTTGATATCGTGGGACACATTGGTTATAAGCTCGGTTTTCATTCTTTCGCTTCTCATCTGTTTTTCGACTGCAAGGGAAATGCTCTTATTGATGCTGTTCAGGTTCTCACCGTGTTTCTTAAAGTCAAAGAACATTTTGTCCGTATCAACCTTGTAGCCTGTGTTTCCCTCTGCTATGGCCTGTCCTCCGGCGCGCAGCCTGTCAAGGTTAAGCGCCGCGCAGCATACGCCCGC
This sequence comes from bacterium, assembly GCA_963609975.1. Classification (GTDB taxonomy): domain Bacteria; phylum Bacillota; class Clostridia; order Peptostreptococcales; family Anaerovoracaceae; genus UMGS973. Next base: position 13,953 of record CAVDMD010000046.1, read on the forward strand.
AAGAATTACAATTTCCTCTATGATGAAGAATAGCACTGCTCCGCTGTCATAGCTGGTAATCATTACAATTACAAGGTTTACAAACAGTATCGCCGCCGTAACAAGCATGGTACGCCACATATACGGTATCTTTAATATTATTCTTCTGCACAGAATAATAAATCTGCCTATAACAGTGCCTCTGCAGAAGCAGTGAAGCTTAAACTGCACCGCCATGCTCATTGCATAAATCATAAATACCGCAAACCCTGCCGCTGCTGTAACCGATGCGGCTGCAAGTCCAAAGGTAAAGCTCAAATCATAAAAAACAGCCGTCGCTTTGAGTATCATAAAGCACAGGTATACAAGTCCTGCAACTGCAAACCCTGCCGCTACAGTATATATATCTCCCGGTATCCTGTCTATGAGGCGTTTTTTAATCTCATCGGTGCCCTTTCGTCTGCCTGCTCCTGTCACAAGGAATGCAAACACAAATATCGCCATCAGAAATGCGACTATGGCATAGGCTATTACCGCCGCCCTGTGGTCATATGCCTTATCTGCAAGGTTTACTATTCTGTCTGCTTCTGTCTCAAGAGATGAGCCTGTGACTACATATATCTTTGCAGGCGTACTGACATAATCCAGCCTGTATGAATATGTATACTCCATGCCCTTGTCATAATTTGAAAATATCACTTCGCCGTCGGGATCTTTGATTACAAAGAAAAATCCGGAATTCATACCCGTCCCGGCACTTGCGGCAATATCACCGGTTTCGCTGATTTCATAGTCTGATTCATCCTCGCCGCTGTATTCCCATACAATATTATCGTCTATGAGTGCTGCCGCCTTATGAGTTGCCACCGATTCCATAATGCTGTCTGTGAATATCTCTCTGTCATATTTGTATGCTCCCTGTGCTTCAAGAACCACAGTGCATACACTGAAAAACGCCGATATGCACATAAGCACCACAAACAGCAGCACTCCCGCCATTTTGACCCATGTGTTTTTTAAAAGTCTGTTCATTTATCTTCCCGCTCCCTGTATTTTGTACCCCTGACCCCAGACAACCCTGATATATCTCGGGTCTGCAGGGTTGATTTCAAGCTTTTCTCTCAAATGTCTGATATGCACCGCCACCGTATTCTCGCTTCCGATCAGGCTTTCTTTCCATACCTTTTCGTATATTTCTCTCGGTGAAAACACCTTGCCGGGATTTTGCATAAGCAGCTTCAGAATTTCGTATTCTGTGGGAGTCAGGTTTATCTCCTCGCCGTCAGCGGCAACTGTTTTCGAGCTGTCATCAAGACACAGACCTCCGATTTCCAGGAGGCTGCCGCTGCTTACATTTGAGCCAAGCCTCATATATCTTCGCAGATTGGATTTGACTCTTGCAGCCACCTCGATAATGTTAAACGGTTTGGTGATATAGTCATCGGCACCTATGTTAAGTCCCAGTATCTTATCAGCATCCTCGCTTTTGGCCGATATGAAAAGAACAGGCATATTGTGGTTTTCTCTTATTTTTGCCAGTGTGCTTATTCCGTCCATTTCGGGCATCATAATATCAAGCAGCACAAGATGAATATCGTTTGCTTCGATTATGTCTAAAGCCTCTATACCGTTGTACGCCTCAAAAATCTGATACCCTTCTGCAGCAAGGCATATTCTGAGGGCCGATACGATATCCTTCTCATCGTCACAAATTAAAATATTACTCATTTCCAACCTCCACTGATATTATGCACAAATCCTCTTTAAGAAAAAAGGGAGCAAACTATTAAGATTTTATTAAGAATATCATACCATCATTTGCTGCAAAAGAAAACACACCCGATTAAGATGTGTAATAAGTGATTTCGGCATAGCCTATTCGGGAAAGAAATCCGGACTCTATGCCGGAAGCTCCGGCTGTGAGCAAAGACCGCAGCCTTCATCTGTATACATATGCCCGATTAAGGTATATTTAATATTTACCCTCCTTGCTGCTTCCCGCATAAATAATACGCAATACAGTAACCGTTTTCTTTTTATCATGTTATTCGTAACTTTCTACAGGGCAAAAAGCCCTTTTTTTCTTTGAATTAATTTATCTCATTGTCTAAAATATTCTTCTGCATCCTGCAACAAATTGTTTCCACATATCATTGTCTTATGTTAATATGATTTTGTACGCAAATTTAACCTGTAATAACGCTGCATAATGCGACCAAGACAGTAATCCAACAGATTTTCCAGACGGTGTCCGGAAAATTTCAGGATAGGTCTTATAGAAAGAATAAAAGCTATATAAATTCGATTTTGTATAACCTTTTCCATATTCAGCCGATAATTCTTTTGCTAACTTTTTTATAATTTCAGTCCCATATTTTGCCCTATCCTCGCCTTGCAATTCTATAACCAAGGAGCCAATTTCTCTGTATCAGCGTTGTATTGACCGCCCGATATGCAGCTTTTTGTGAGGACTCGATAATCCCACACATATCTTTTAAGATGTCATCGGTTTTAACAAAATTATCCATAAAACTATTTTGACCGAATTTTTCTAATTTATTCTCCATAGCCATCACTCCTTGGAACTTTCTAATTACTTCTTAAATTTATATTTTCCTTTTCCGTGACCGGATACTGGTTCAATAATATCTGCCTGTA
>CAVDMD010000047.1:0-16553 GCA_963609975.1 bacterium
TTCATCATGAACCTGTAATAAGGTTCTATAATGTGACCATGAAAGCCTAATATTAGATTGTCGACACACTGTGTCGACAATATCCGGAAAGGCTTTATAAAATCGCAAGCAATGATATAAGTTACTCCTATCATAACCTTTTCCATATTTATCTGTTAACGCTCTTGACAATTCTTTTATAACTTCCGCGCCATATTCTGCACGAGCCTCACCTGCTAATTCCTCCTCCGCTATACGGCAGCCTATTAACCAGTTTCTCTGCGATAGAATCGTATTGACTGAGCGATATGCTTCTTTTTGAGAAACTTCTATAATACAACTCACATCGTTTAATATGTCATCGGTTTTTTGATATTTGCTCATAATATCATTATTTGTACCAGTCGTAAGATTATTCAGCTGCTTATTGGAATCTGTTGTCTTCATATGTAATTTAACTCCTCGCCAAACACTTTTTCTATGAGTATGTTCCAATTAACAATTAAAAATATATATTATTAATCCGCTTTAGATATAAGCTAATTATATCATATCATGCTGCCCTTTTCACCCAAATTCTACGCTACATTCACCGCACCATAAAAGACCGCCGAAGCGGTCTTTTGTTCCATATTCAAGTAATTTACCTATCCAAGCTCTACCATTCTGTATGTTTTCTTGCCTTTCTTGACAAGGAGTTTGCCTGCCTCATCAAACATAGCAGCGGTAATCATCAGCTTAGGGTCTGCAACCTTGCTGCCTGCAATCTCCAGACCGCCCTGCTTGATGGTTCTGAAGCCCTCTGAGTTTGTAGGAACAACGCCTATTTCTCTGATAAGGTTTACAACACCCATGCCTTCGCCTTCAAAGTTTGCTCTGTCCATCTTAACTGTCGGGATGTTGTCAAGAGCAGCTCCGCCTGCGAATGCCGCTTTTGCGCCCTCCTGAGCTTTTGTTGCCGCTTCCTGCCCATGAACCAGCTTGGTTACCTCAAATGCGAGGATTTCCTTTGCTCTGTTGATTTCAGCACCTTCAAGAGCCGAAAGTCTTTCGACCTCCTCCATAGGTAAGAAAGTGAGCATTCTGAGGCACTTGTTTACATCGGCATCGTCTACGTTTCTCCAGTACTGATAAAACTCAAACGGTGAAGTCTTGTCAGCATCAAGCCACAGAGCGCCTTTTTGGGTCTTGCCCATCTTTTTGCCCTCGCTGTTGGTAAGAAGCGAGAAGGTCATGCCGTAATAGTTGTCTTTGCCCAGAAGTCTTCTTGCCAGATCCGCACCGAACAGAATATTGCTCCACTGGTCATTGCCGCCGAATTCTATCTTGCAGTCCAAGTCTCTTGCAAGTGCATAAAAGTCATAGGACTGCAGCAGCATATAGTTGAATTCAAGGAATGACAGGCCTTTTTCCATTCTCTGCTTGAAGCACTCTGCTCTGAGCATTGCATTTACTGAGAATCTGCTGCCTATATCCCTGATAAATTCAAGGTAGTTAAACCCAAGGAGCCAGTCAGCATTGTTGACACAGATTGCCTTGCCTTTTTCGGGTTCTTTGTTGTATGAACCCTTTTCAAGAACGCTTCCCGAAGGAATGTATTTCCACTCTTCATCAAACTCGAGGAATCTGTCAAACAGCGCCTTGAATTTGAGGCCGTTTTCTCTGATTGTATCCTGAGTCATCATCTGTCTCATGTCGGATCTTCCGGAAGGGTCGCCTATCATAGTGGTGCCGCCGCCTATAAGGACTACAGGGGTATGACCGTATTTCTGCATATACATCATAATTATAACCTGCATGAAATGTCCTACATGAAGGCAGTCCGCAGTAGGGTCAAATCCGATATAGAATTTGATTTTTTCTTCTCCCAGAAGTTTTCTTATCCCCTCATCATCAGTGGTCTGCTCTATAAATCCTCTCTCTTTGAGAACGTCATAGACGTTGTCATATTTACTAACATTATCAGGTATGTGATTCATTTTATCTGTTTCCTCCGTATTTTTCTCTGTTTAACGCTCAATCAGGCACGGCTGACATCTCTGGGCCTGTTAACAAAGAGTGCGGGATCTGTCCGGCGTTTCATTATTTCGTACCGAATATTCTGTCGCCCGCATCACCAAGACCCGGAACTATATAAGCGTGTTCGTTTAGTTTTTCATCTTTGGCTGCGATGAATATATCAACATCAGGGTGAGCTTTCTGCAGCGCTTCGATTCCCTCAGGCGCAGCGATAAGGCACATAAAGATAATGTCTTTGCCGCCTCTTGCCTTGACAAAATCAATGGCTGCAACAGCCGAGCCGCCTGTTGCAAGCATAGGATCAACTACAAATATCTGTCTTTTGTCTATGTCTGCAGGCAGTTTGCAGTAGTATTCCACCGGCTCGTGAGTATCAGGATCTCTGTAAAGTCCCACATGGCCTACCTTGGCATTAGGCACAAGTTCAAGCATACCGTCTACCATGCCCAGTCCCGCTCTCAGAATAGGAACGATTGCTATGTCCTCGCCCTTGAGCATTTTAACTGTTGTCTTGCAGATAGGAGTTTCGATATCGACTTCCTCCAGAGGAAGCTGTCTTGTTGCTTCATATCCCATAAGCATTGAAATCTCTTTTACCAGCTGTCTGAAATCTCTGGTCGATGTCTCTGTCTTTCTGATTATTGCTGTCTTGTGCTGAATTAACGGATGATCAAATACATAAACTTTACCCATTTTGCTACCTCCATAATATTTATAATTAACTACATATTATTAAGCATATCAACTCTTCTCTGATGTCTGCCGCCCTCAAATTCTGTGTCCAGCCATGCTGCCGTAATTTCAAGAGCTGTTTTTTCATCAGTTGTCCTGCCTCCCATGGCAAGCATATTTGCATCGTTATGTCTGCGCGTCATCTCTGCCATATTCACATCTGTGCATAATGCGCATCTGATGCCTTTGATTTTGTTTGCCGCAATCGATATTCCGATACCTGTACCGCAGCATACAATGCCTCTGTCGGCTCTGCCGCCTGCAACCGCCTCTGCAGCTGCTTTGCCGAATACCGGGTAATCAACCGACTCCTCTGAATCCGTACCCAGATCCAGAACATCTATATTTCTCTGCAGCAGATATTTTTTGACTGTTTCTTTGAGTGCATATCCGCCATGGTCAGAAGCTAAAGCTATTTTCATCATATCCTCCTATACTCTTACTATATTGTATCCCGCGGATTTGAGCATTCTGTTCATCACCGCAAAACCGACTCCGTCCGTATCCGAAAGCGCGCCGGCAAGTATCAGATCCACATTTTCTCTGTCAAGCTCTCTCAGCCTTGCAAAGAAGTCATGCGCGGCCTCAATGAAGGCTTTTTCTTCAAACAGAATCACTCCGACTCTGTTGCCGAGTTTTTCGTTTAATCCTTTGAGTCTTTCGATTTCTTTTTTGACCCTGTCTCTCTGTCCCTCTATTATCACCATATCCGCCTTAGGCGCATAGTGTCTGTATTTCATCCCCGGCGCTTTGGGTTTGAGGTTTTCGTTCTGACTCTGACTGAGAACGGCAGGATCTATCTCGACTTTTTTGTCAAGAGCCGCCTCTATCTGCTCCGCAGTTATAATGCCGGGGCGCAGTATTACAGGTGTATCTCCGGTAACATCAAGCACCGTTGACTCTATGCCGACTCTGCAGTCCTCGCCTTTGAGGATTGCATCTATTTTGCCGAAAAGGTCGTCAATTACATGCTGTGCCTTTGTCGGAGAAGGTCTGCCCGAAATATTGGCGCTTGGCGCTGCTACGGGACAGCCCGCCGCTTCAATCAGCTTCCTTGCGATTACCGTGTCCGGGAGTCTGATGCCGACCGTATCAAGACCTCCTGTTGTAGCATCCGGAAGTCCCTGTTTTTTCTTTACTACCAGTGTAAGCGGTCCCGGCCAGAAATTCTCTATAAGCGTCACTATGTCCTCGCTCAGTCTCGGAGTAAGCTGGCCTATGTCGCTTGCTCTTGCAATATGAACTATCATAGGGTTGTCGCTTGGTCTGCCCTTTGCCGCATATACTGCTCTGACAGCCTCTTCATTAAATGCGTCTGCTCCAAGCCCGTATACTGTTTCGGTAGGAAATGCCACAATTCCTCCGTCTGCCAGCAGCCTTCCCGCAGCAGCGATGTTTTCTTTTGTGGGTTCAAGGATTTTAGTTTTCATAATTTAGAATTCCTTCATTTTCTCTGCCTGATCCTCTGTAATCAGCGCATCTATCACTTCATCCATGTCTCCGTCTATAAAGGAGTCGAGTTTGTAAATTGTAAGGCCGATTCTGTGATCAGATATTCTTCCCTGCGGGAAGTTGTATGTCCTGATTCTCTCACTTCTGTCGCCTGAGCCGACCTGACTTTTTCTGGCGTCGGATATTTCCTTGTGCTGCTCCTGAGCCTTCATATCATAAAGTCTTGCTCTCAAAACCTTGAAAGCTTTTTCTTTGTTTTTGAGCTGCGATTTTTCGTCCTGACAGGTTACCACAAGTCCCGTAGGCTCGTGGGTAAGTCTTACGGCAGAGTCTGTGGTGTTTACACACTGCCCGCCGTTGCCCGAGGCACGATATACATCGACTCTGACATCATTTGGGTTCAGATCCACTTCAACATCATCAACTTCGGGAAGCACCGCAACTGTAGCTGCAGAAGTATGAACTCTGCCGCTTGACTCGGTTTCGGGCACGCGCTGAACTCTGTGCGCTCCGCTCTCGAATTTGAGCCTTGAATATGCTCCCTTGCCCCTGATAAGCATTACAGCTTCCTTGACTCCGCCTATGCCGGTTTCGTTGAGCTCCATAAGCTCTGTTTTCCAGCCTCTGCGCTCTGCATATCTCATGTACATTCTGAGCAGGTCTGCGCCAAACAGGGCAGCCTCATCTCCGCCGGTACCTGCACGAACTTCAAGGATTACGTTTTTGTCGTCGTTAGGGTCCTTAGGCAGCATCAGAATTTTGAGCTCATCTTCTATCTGTCCGAGTTTTTCCTGTCCCTCCGAAAGCTCAAGCTTGGCCATCTCGCGCATTTCCTCATCGGGGTCATCGAGCATTTCCTTTGCTGCCGCTATATTCTCTTTGGTTATCTTGTATTCTTTATATTTGTTGACAATGGGCTCCATCTCTCCCATTTCCTTAACGTGCTTCTGCCATACAGGCTGATTGTTTATGATGTCGGGGTCTGACACCTTCAATGCAAGCTCCTCGTATTTTTCAAGTATAAAGTCTAATTTATCAAACATTATGCACCTCTGTTTTGTTTTTTCTCAACTATATAGTATATCACACTTTGTCTGTATGTTTAAGGTGAATTTGTCTAAAAAAAACCGGAACTCAAAATTCCGGTAATTTTTATTAATCCATATTGTATTTCTGCTTGAATTTTTCAACACGACCGCCTCTGTTAACAAACTTCTGCTGGCCTGTGAAGAATGGATGACATGCTGAGCAAACGTCTAATCTAAGTTCTTCTTTAGTTGACTTAGTAACAAATGTGTTGCCGCATGCGCAAGTTACTTTACATTCCTTGTAATCCGGATGGATTCCTTCCTTCATGCTTTCACCTCTTTCCTGCTCAGGTCTATCACCCTTGCATAATGTTTATAATACTCTTGCGAGTTCTCTGCTTTACACGCATTGATTATTGTACCACAGGCAAACCGCCAATGCAAGCCATTTTTGATTGAAGTTCTGCCCTTTTCACAAAAAATTTACGTTCAATATCCACAAGGCCTTATTCTCAATATCTATAGCAGTGATTTCAGAGTAAATACAAACGGCTTTCCTCCCGGATACAGGTAACCGGAAATTCCCGCCTGCCTGCTTAAACTCCTCCCCTTTGAGTCCTTAAAGTGCTCCGCCTTATGTTTCTGTGTTTTTTCAGGTCTTTCAATATATCCCCTGTCAGAACATACTGAGCTGGTCTGTTTCGGGCATTCCGTCAAGAACTCCCATTGCTTTGAGGCTTTCGACATTTGTATTTGAAATTCTTGTCCTGTTCTTCAGCTCCTCTATTGTTTCAAACGGTCTTATCCTGCATTCGTCAGCAAGAGCTCTTGCCGCGGTTTCACCTATTCCCGAAACCGCCATAAACGGCAGCAGCACTCTGCCCTCATGCTCATAGAACTTGGCGCCGTCCGATACTCCGAAATTAATCGGTTCAAATTCATAGCCCCTGCTGTACATTTCATATGCAACCTCAAGCACAGTCATTTCGTCTTCTTCTTTTTTGGTCGCATTCTTACCTTTTGCAAGTATATCATCTATCCTTGCAAGTATGGCTCCCGATCCTTTGAGTATAACCTCTGAATTGAAATCAGCAACCTTGGTGGTGAAATACGCCGCATAAAACGGCACAGGATAGTACACCTTGAACCATGCGATTCTGTATGACATCATAACATAGGCAACCGCATGAGCTCTCGGGAACATATACTTGATCCTGCGGCATGACTCTATGTACCAGTCCGGCACATTGTTGGCCTTCATAAGCTGTACCCGCTCTTCGGTAACGCCCTTGCCCTTTCTTACTTTTTCCATGATATTAAAAGCTTCCTTGTTTGGCAGACCTTTTAATATGAGGTAGTTCATAATGTCGTCTCTGGTTGAAATGGCGTCTTTGATGGTTGTATCTCCGTTTTTGATAAACTCCTGCGCGTTGTTTATCCATACATCGGTACCATGTGAGAAGCCTGAAATTCGTACCAGATCGCCGAATCTTGACGGTTTGGTGTCATCGAGCATCTGTCTTGTGAATTTGGTTCCGAATTCAGGTATTCCGAAGCTGCCGTGAACGAACCTGTAATCAGGATCCCTGATATCAAGCGCATCGCAGCTTAAGAATATGCTGTTTACTTTTTCGTCCTTGAGCTTTACTTTTAGAGGATCCACCCCTGTCATATCCTGCAGATGCCTTATCATTGACGGCACATCGTGTCCGAGTATGTCGAGCTTCAGCAGGTTCTGGTCTATCTTGTGGTAGTCAAAATGTGTTGTAACTATATCTGTGGTCGTATCATTGGCCGGGTGCTGCACAGGGCAGAATTCGTAAATCTCATGGTCGTCCGGAACTATTATTATTCCTCCCGGATGCTGGCCTGTCGTCCTCTTGACGCCGGTGCAGCCGGTGGCAAGTCTTTCGACCTCGAATCTGCTTACGTCTATTTCTCTTTCGTCATAAAATTTCTTAACAAAGCCAAAGGCTGTTTTTTCGGCTACGGTACCTACAGTGCCTGCCTTGAAAACGTTTTTTTCACCGAATATATCCCCCACGAATCTGTGAGCCGTTGCCTGATATTCGCCTGCAAAGTTAAGGTCTATATCAGGCTCCTTGTCGCCTTCAAATCCAAGGAAGGTTTCAAACGGAATCGTAAATCCCAGCTGATCCATCAGTGTACCGCACTCAGGACACATTTTTTCGGGCATATCAACCCCGCAGTCGTATTCGGCGTTGTCTCCCCATTCAAGATGTTTGCAATTCGGGCACACATAATGAGGAGGCAGAGGGTTTACCTCTGTAATTCCCGCCATGGTTGCCGCAAAGGAGGAGCCTACCGAGCCTCGCGAGCCTACAAGATATCCGTCCTCCAGAGATTTGTTTACAAGCATCTGAGCAGATACATACATTACGGCATATCCGTTCCCTATTATCGAGTTGAGTTCTTTGTCAAGTCTTTCCTTTATTTTAGGATCCACATTGTCACCGTAAACCTCGCGCAGCCTGTCGGCACAGGCTTTGCGCAGGGTTTCCTCCGCCCCGTCTATGTGCGGCGGGAATTTGCCCTTTGGTACAGGCAGTATTCCGTCGTCTATACTGTCTGCAACGGCATTGGTGTTGGTTATTACAACTTCTTTTGCCCTGTCCGCTCCAAGGTATGAAAACTCCTCAAGCATCTCATCAGTGGTTCTGAAATACAGTCCCTCGCCGCTTTCGGCGTCTTTGTAGCCCTGTCCCGCAAACAGTATGTTTCTGTATATGGCATCCTCAGGATTTGTATAGTGGGAGTCTGTAGTTGCACACACTTTTTTGCCGAGGCTGTCTGCTATGGCTATAATGCGGCGGTTGACATCCCTTAGTGCCTCATTGTCCGGAAATATTTTTACATCCTCAACCAGATATCTGTTGTTTATGAGAGGCTGGATTTCGAGGTAGTCATAAAACTCTGCTATCTTTCTGATTTCATCATCGGATTTGCCCTGCTTGAAACCGCAGTACACCTCCCCGGCCTCGCAGGCTGCTCCCACGATTATTCCCTCTCTGTATTTTTCAAGTACCGATCTTGGTATTCTCGGTCTTCTGTAAAAATATCTGAGGTGCGAAAGAGATACAAGTCTGTATATGTTTTTTAATCCCTCCTGCGTCCTTGCAAGAAGAATGATATGATATGTACCCCTTGCCTTGTAGTCTATATTGCCCTCCTCGTCTATGAGTCCGGTATCATCAAGCAGGTATCCTTCCATTCCGTATATGACTTTGATTTTGTCGCCTGCAGCCGAAGCCGCATCGGGGAACGACTGAACAACGCCATGGTCTGTTATGGCTATTGCCGGATGCCCCCATCTGATGGCCTGCTTTACGATTTCCCCTGCATCATTGAGACCGTCCATTGCGCTCATCTTCGTATGGATATGAAGCTCCACGCGTCTGCCCTCACCTGCGGTATCCTGTCTTTCTCTGATTTCTCCTTTTTGTATATCCTTTGCCCTAACCACAGTGATATTGTCATATGTGTCCCATTCCGCCATGCCTCTGATTCTGACAAAGGTTCCCGGAACCAGATGCTCTGCAAGCTCCGCGGCTTTTTCGTCCGGCACAAAGCACTTGACGCACAGTGTGGTTCTTTTGTCTGTGACAAGTATGGTTACAAGCTTGAGACCCTCTCTGATGGTTCTGTCAGAAAGTCTGAACACTATGCCCTCTATGGTAACCTCGCCGCTTTCCTGTGTGACTTCAGACATAGGCATTGCTTCTGCGTGAATGGGTTTGCCCATGATTCTGTTGCCCTCTGCAACGTCTTTTTCTCTCGGTTTTCTTCTGAAGCCTCCTCCGTATGATGATTTCTCTGCGGCCGGTTTTTTGGGCTTTGGCGGAGCCTCCGCAGCTTTTCTGGCGGCCTCTGCCTCTATGCAGCATATATCGTTGACGCTCTCCTCGTATCTTTCCTGATGATTTAGAAACGAAACAGAGCAGCTTATGCCGAAATTGTCCGAAAGCAGCTGTTCAAACACATGGCCCAGCTCTCTGTTGAGCTGCTCGCACATTGTCTGCCCCACTGCAAATATATTCAGCATATCCTCCGACAGCTCAAATTCATCGGTAACTATGGTCTTGGTCATGCCGTGGTATTTACCGTTTACTGTGGCTATCATATGCTCTATGAAATGCCTTACGATTTCTTCTTTTGTCTGAATCACATTGTCATATATGAAATTCAGTCTGACGTCACTGAGTGCAGGCACTTCGTTTCTGACTATGGCTCTGATTTTGAGCACGTCCTCATACGGCATAACAAAATTAGCCCTTATGTCTATGGCAAGAGTTGCTGTCTCCCTTGACATAACGGCTCTTTCTATTGAAAATCCGTATTCACTTTTGGGGTGTCTGCCCAGCCTTTCCCAGCTGATGCTGTTTTCAATAAGGTTTTTCATGTTCTGCGCTATCTGCCGAAGAAGCTGTCCGCTTCGGCTCTCCATTCAAGTTCTTTCGGGTCGTCCGTATCGTCTAAAACTATTCCATGCACTCTCTTGTCATGGGTGTTTGCAGCAACAGTTACAAATGTGGTATATCCGGTTGCTCTGATTTCGCCTGTTTCCTCTGAGATAAGATCCACATGAATTGTAATGCTTGTCCTGCCGCACCTTACCAGCGTGCTGCAGTAGCTGATTATCTCACCGGGTTCAACCGATTTGTTGAACTCGAATTTATGGCAGTTTTTGAACAGCAGCCCGTGCCTGTCGCCTGTTTCTGCCGCCGCCGCTATAAATGAGGCTTCAACCATCCACTCTATGCCTCTGCCTGCATACAGATTTTTGTGATGATTCAGGTCGTCCATTTTTATCATATGTGATGCTCTATAGGTTTTCATAGTTCATAACCATCCTTGCTGTTTCTTCTGTTATTTCGTTTTCTTTGACTTTTTTGATTATTTCTCCTCTGCAGAATATAAGGGCTTCTCCTCTGCCGCAGGCAACTCCGATATCTGCCTCTCTTGCCTCTCCGGGGCCGTTTACGGCGCATCCCATAACCGCCACTTTGAGTTTTTTGCCTCCTGCTCTGGTTTTTTCAAGCGCCGAAAGCCTTGTCTCTATTTCGGAAGCGATTTTTTCGAGGTCAACCTCTGTCCTGCCGCAGGTCGGACAGGATACGATTTCGATTGCGCCCTCTCTCAAATCAAGTGCCTTGAGGATTTCTTTTGCTGCGGCAACCTCCCGCACCGGGTCTGCCGTAAGTGATACTCTCATGGTGTTGCCTATGCCGTCAAGCAGCAGAGAGCCTATGCCTATCGAGGATTTGATGATTCCGCTGCTGACCGTACCTGCCTCTGTCACACCTATATGCAGGGGATAGCAGGATTTCCTGTCTGCAATGCGGCAGGCTTCGTTGTTCATCCTGACATCTGAGGCCTTGAGTGAGAGAACAATATCATTAAATCCGAAGCGCTCCAGAATTTCGGCGTTTCTGATTGCGCTCTCCGCAAGGCCTGCGGCGCATACTCCGCCGTATTTTGCAAGTATTTCTTTTTCGAGAGATCCCGAATTGACTCCCACTCTGATAGGGATTCCGGCTTTGGAGCAGGCGCTTACCACCTGTCTTACTCTGTCAGTATCGCCTATGTTGCCCGGATTGATTCTTATCTTGTCTGCTCCCGCGTTTACGGCTGCAAGGGCAAGGGTGTAATCAAAATGTATATCCGCAACCAGGGGTGCGTCGATTTTTTTTCTTATCTCTGCAAAGCCCTCCGCCGCTTCCTTCGTATTAACCGTAATCCGTATTATATCGCAGCCTGCATCCATAAGACGGCGGCACTGCGCTATTGTCGCCTTGGCGTCTGCGGTTCTGGTATTTGTCATCGACTGTATTGAAACAGGCGCATCTCCGCCTATTTCAATGCCTCCGCAGTTTACTTTTGTTTTCATCATGATATTATCCTTCCTATGTCGTTAAAGGTCACATATATCATCAGCGCAAACAGCAGTATCAGCCCCGCAAAATGGAATTTGCCCTCCATCTCGTCCGTAACACGCTTGCCGGTTATTTTTCTTATCACCAGAAACAGCACTCTGCCTCCGTCAAGAGCAGGAAACGGCAGCAGGTTCATTATTGCAAGGTTCAGTGATATAAGAGCCGTCAGATAGGCAACATAAAGGAAGCCCATTTTGGAGGTTTCGTTTACAATGGTTACAATGCCCACAGGTCCCGAAAGCTCCTTGACCGCCACATCTCCCGTAAACAGCTGCCCTATGATTTTAACCATGGTCACTCCCATGGACCATGTGCCCTTGGCTCCGTTTACAACCGCCTTGACAGGGCTGTGAACAGCCTGCGTGGTTATTCCCAGCTTGTTGCGTTTTTCCTGCTTATCATAGTATACGGCCACAGGTATATCCTCTGTGACTCCGTTTCGGTCTATCGTAAGTGTTATTTCTTCGTTTTTTGTTTCGGTAATCGCTGTTATTATCTGGTTCCAGTCCTTAACAGGCACATTGTCTACCGCCACTATGGTGTCGCCGGGTTTAATTCCCGCAGCCTCTGCAGGCATATCCTCTGTAACGCTGCCTATGGTGGTGGTGGCGCTGCCTGATACCAGCGCAATTATTATCATTATAATCAGCGCGAGGACTGCATTCATCGTCGCTCCCGCAACGAAAACGAAGAATTTCTGCCAGCCGGTTTTTTTGTTCAGCGCACGCTCATCATCTGAATCCTCGTCCTCTCCCTCCATTGCGCAGTAGCCGCCTACCGGTATTATGCGCAGCGCATAGAGGGTTTCTCTGCCCTGTTTTTTGAATATTGCAGGTCCCATGCCCAAGGCAAATTCGTTCACCTTGACATTGCAGAGCTTTGCCGCTATGAAATGTCCGAACTCGTGGACAAATATAAGCAGCAGAAATATTACTATTGCATAAATTACTGTCATCTGTTACCCCTGTAAAATATTTATTACGGCATTTCTTGCCGCTCTGTCAGTCTCTAATATGCCTTCTAAATCTATATTATACTCAGGATTGTGACGATTAAGCACTTCCTCAAGTGTATTTTGTATGTCCGTAAATTTAATTCTGTTTTGCAAAAACAGGCTGACCAGAACCTCATTGGCGCCGTTTAGCACAACAGGATAGCTGCCTCCCGCCCTGAGCGCATCATAGGCAAAGCCGATGCATCTGAACACTTCAGTATCCGGCTTTTCGAATGTAAGCTGCCCGACCTCAAACAGGTCGAGGTGCGGGAAATCGTATTCCATTCTGTCAGGATACGAAAACGCATAGCCTATGGGCACTCTCATATCGGGAAGTCCCAGCTGCGCCATAACCGAGGTGTCTTCAAACTCAACCATGGAGTGGACTATGCTCTGAGGATGCACCAGCACCTGTATCTGCTCCGGTGAAACGTCAAAAAGCCATCTTGCCTCAATCACCTCAAAGCCCTTGTTCATCATTGTGGCAGAGTCAATTGTAATCTTGCTGCCCATATTCCATCTGGGGTGTCTGAGAGCCTGCTGCAGCGTGACGTTTGCAAGCTGCTCTGCAGTATATCCTCTGAACGGCCCTCCTGATGCCGTCAGCAGTATACGCTTGATTCTGCTGCCCGCATCGCCCTGGAGGCACTGAAATATGGCGCTGTGCTCACTGTCAACAGGCAGTATTTTAACGCCCCGCTCTGATGCCTCAGACATTATAAGCTGCCCGCCTGTCACAAGGGTTTCCTTGTTGGCAAGGGCTATATCCCTGCCTGCTCTGATTGCGTGATATGTAG
The DNA here is from genome assembly GCA_963609975.1 of bacterium. Classification (GTDB taxonomy): domain Bacteria; phylum Bacillota; class Clostridia; order Peptostreptococcales; family Anaerovoracaceae; genus UMGS973. The sequence continues at coordinate 12,956 of CAVDMD010000047.1, forward strand.
GTACAAGACCTGATATGCCAAGGAGTGAATTTAACACCATGTCGCAGTCGCAGCAGGCCGCCGCTGTAAGGCCGTCAGTGCCCCACATTATTTCTGTATCCGGAAATTCCTCTGCAAGTCTGTCTCTGTCTTCTTTGCTGCCTGTCACTGCAATCTCAGGCGAGAATACTGCAATCTGCTCTCTGAGTTTATCTGTGCTGCTGCAGCAGGTAAGTGCTGAAACCTTAAATTTATCGGGGTTTCTCTCAATTATATCAAGAGCCTGTGTTCCTATGGAGCCTGTAGAGCCCAGCATCGCTATTTTTTTCATCTGTCTACACCTGCAATATAACAAGGATTATGTAATAATAGACCATGGGGCCTGTAAAAAGCACACTGTCAAATCTGTCCATGATACCGCCATGTCCCGGTATCAGGTTGCCGTAGTCTTTGATGCCCATTTTTCTTTTGAATATAGACGCGGTCAGATCTCCAAACTGTGAGATTGCTCCGCCTAAGATGCCGATTATGATGCAGTGAAGCATCAGCTCCTTTGCAAATATCAGGCTGAATACAAGGCAGAGGACCACGCTTCCGAGCATACCGCCGACAGAGCCTTCTATGCTTTTTTTGGGGCTTATCCTGGGGCAGAGCTTGTGTCTGCCCAAGGTTACGCCAGCAAAGTACGCGAATATATCGGTACCGAAGGCTGTGATAAATACAAGCCATACAAGTATTCCGTAATCTTCAAGCTGATCTATCATTGTGATGTGAAATGAGAAGAACACCACATAAAAAAGTCCCGTCAGTGTGACCAGTCCGTCCTCAAGCTTCCTCTCCTCAATCTTGAACAGATAAAGAAGCGAGGCTGTGACGCAGGCAAAAAACCACACCATAAACCAGTGGTAATCAAGGTCAGCTCCGAGATGACCGTCGCACGCCACAAGGTTTATAGCATACAAAAGCACCGCACCCCCGATGCCTATGGGAAGGCTCGGATGTATGTCCATTGCCCGAAAGCCTCTGTAAAATTCATAAATCGCCATTATTCCTATTGCCAGGCAGCAGACCCACAGGATCCACCCGCCAAAATATATTACCAGAAGCAGAGGCAGCATTGCCAGCCCTGCAAGTATTCTTGTTTTCATCTATCTCCCTCCGAAACGTCTGTCTCTGTGCTGAAATTCTTCAAGACATTTTTCGTATTCCTCCGGTGTGAAGTCAGGCCACAGCACATCGCTAAACACAAATTCACTGTATGCCGCCTGCCACAGCAGGAAGTTTGAAAGTCTCTGCTCTCCGCTGGTTCTGATTACAACCTCCGGATCCGGAACATCGTATATGCCTGTGTAAAGCTGTGAGGAAATCATATCGTAATCTATGTCTTCGGGTGCAAGACCGCCCTCCTGCGCTCTGGCCGCAAGGGTTCTGACAGCTCTTAATATTTCCTCTCTGCCGCCGTAATTAAGCGCAATGTTAAACTGAAGCCCCGTATTTGACGATGTAAGCTCCAGAGCTTTTTTGAGTCTGTCTCTGGCATCTGCCGGGAGTTTTGAATAATCCCCCAGAATTTTTATTCTGACATTGTTCTGATGAAGCTCTTTGAGATCTTTGTCAATATATATTACAAGCAGTCTGAAAATCCCTGAAACCTCCTCCACCGAACGCTTCCAGTTCTCTGTCGAGAAGGCATATACCGTAAGATGCTCAATTCCAAGGTCTGACGAACGCCTTACGATTTCCTTCATGGATTTCATGCCTGCATTGTGTCCTGCAAACCGGGGCAGTTTTCTCTGTTTTGCCCATCTGCCGTTGCCGTCCATTATAACGGCGACATGGCGGGGCATACGTGTTCTGTCAAGCATATCCACCTCATACAAGTAGTGTGGCCGTTTGCACGAGCCACACTACAGGTTATTAAACTTCCATGATTTCTTTTTCTTTTTTGCCTACGATATCATCGATGTCTTTGACAGCCTTGTCGATTTTTTTCTGAACATCTTCAAGCTCTGCCTTGAGATCATCTTCTGTAAGCTCTCCTGCTTTTTCCTGTTTTTTGAGCTCATCGTTTGCATCTCTTCTGAGATTTCTTATTGCAACCTTGTCTTCTTCTCCCATTTTTTTGACTGTCTTGGTGATTTCCTTACGGCGCTCCTCTGTAAGAGGCGGAATCACAAGTCTGATTGTCTTGCCGTCGTTTGACGGGTTGAAGCCTAAATTGGCTGCCATTATCGCTTTTTCGATATCCTTGACTGTCGAAGGGTCAAAAGGTATTACAGCGATTGTCCTTGGGTCAGGTGCCGAAATATTGGCTATGTTTTTGATAGGCATCGTGCTGCCGTAGCATTCGGCCTGCACCTGATCCAGCAGTGCGGGATTGGCTCTGCCCGCTCTGACCGAGTTCAGTTTTTCTTTTAGAACTTCTATGCTCTTGCTTATTTTCTCTTCAAGGTTTTTTTGTACGTCTGCACTCATATTTTACCTCCAAATATCTGTTATTCTACAAGTGTTCCTATTGTTTCTCCATATACCGCTCTGAGTACATTGCCTTTGCCTGCAATGCCGAATACATGGATTTTGATACCGTTGTCCATACAAAGCGATGCTGCGGTTGAATCCATGACTTTGAGTTCTTTTTCGAGGACTTCCTTGTGTGTAAGTCTGTCGAATTTAACTGCATCAGGGTTTGTTTCGGGGTCATCCGAATAAACCGCATCCACTTTTTTGGCAAGAAGTATAACCTCTGCCTCAATCTCAGCCGCCCTCAATGCCGCCGCTGTGTCTGTTGAAAAGAACGGGTTGCCTGTCCCTGCGCCGAAGATTACCACATTACCGTCTTCAAGCTCCTTGATGGCTCTTCTTCTGACATACGGCTCTGCAATCTGTATCATCTCTATCGCCGTCTGCACTCTGGCTTTGAGTCCGACTCTCTCAAATGCGTCCTGAAGCGCCATGGCATTGATGACAGTTGCCAGCATACCCATATAGTCCGCTGTGGCTCTGTCCATGCTTGCGCTGGTCCTGCCTCTCCAGAAGTTGCCTCCTCCAACGACTATCGCAACCTGCACACCAAGATCGCAGACTTCTCTGACCTGCTCTGCTACCGACTGCAGCATATCGTCATTAAGTCCTGTCCTGTCTGCTCCGGCAAGCGCCTCGCCGCTGATTTTCAAAAGTACCCGCTTGTATTTAGGTTCCATCGTAATTCTCCTTTGCTCAAAAATAAAGGGCACGCCATGTGTCCCTTAATTATATCATATATATATACCCTGTTCCAATACATATTTGCTCTCTTAAAAAGAATTTACGAGAATTTACGAGAATTTCTGCAATTCTACAATTTTTACGACCTGAAGTAAAACAGCCGATTAAGATTAAACCGACTGTTACAAAATGCCCAGAACAAGGTAATTATATTATAGCTTTTCTATCTCCTCTGCAGGCAGGCCCGACACCTTGACTATGGTGTTTATATCAATACCCTCAGACTTCATAGCCCTCGCCATCTCAATCTTCTCTGCCGCTCTGCCGGAAGCCTCGCCGATTTTCTCACCCTCTGCAAGTCCCTCAGTTCTGCCTTCTTCAAGGCCTTCCTTCTTCATAACCCTGCCGTAGTCTT
>CAVDMD010000048.1:0-16463 GCA_963609975.1 bacterium
AAATATCTCTAAAGCGATATTTCCTATATTATAAAAAACAAGGCACATTTGACGTATTGTAATATATGTGTTTTGAAAAATACAGTTAAACATAATGCAAGAAAGAGAAAGAGAAGAGAGAAAGAAAGAAAGAAAGAGAGGAAAGCGGAGTAAAAAAATATCTGCAAAAGGATTTGCCTATGCAAAAGCGTGAGCAGTATATTGTTGAGGTCTTGAAATACTATGCAAAAGCAAGACAGAGACAGAACAAGCAGACCCTTTTTACTCCTGCGGATAAAAAGAGCTTGTCAGGGGACACCACTGAAACCCTGTCTGTAGTATTGTAAATGTGAAAAAAATATTAAGAGAGAATAATGAACATAATATAGTAAACTGTGTAACACAAAAATTTAGTATGGAAAAAAGTGCTTGCTTTTGATGCGGTTTTGTGATAAAATTCTCTTGTTTATTACGGGCGGTCCTCTGGTTTGGATTGAAATTTCACCAAGAACGTCTTGGAGGGAAGGAGGAATATATTCATGGATGTATTACAGGCAATAACTCAGGAATACAAAAAAAATGATATCCCTGCATTTGGTGTTGGCGACACAGTTAAAGTCCACATCAAAATCAAAGAAGGATCAAGAGAAAGAATCCAGATTTTCGAAGGTTTTGTTCTCAAGAGACAAAACGGCGGCATTGGCGAAACTTTTACAGTAAGAAGAATTGCTTCAGGTGTAGGAGTTGAAAAGACATTCCCGCTTCATTCACCTAAGATTGAAAAAATCGAAGTAGTAAGAGAAGGCTCAGTAAGAAGAGCTAAGCTCAACTATATGCGTGAAAGAACAGGTAAGTCAGCTAAAATCAAAGCTAAGAAATAATTTTGAAGGGAACCTCTCGGTTCCCTTTTTACATATTAAGAGGTGATTATGATAGAATCAATAAACTGGTATCCGGGACACATGAAAAAAACACGCGAGCTTATCAGTGAGAATCTGAAGCTTGTGGATATGGTTATAGAGGTTACAGATGCGAGAATACCCGTTTCAAGCCGCAACCCCATAATTGATGACATAGTGGGTCAGAAACCCAGAATAGTGCTGCTTAACAAAAGCGACCTGTCCGACGCTGCCCAGAACAGAGCGTGGAGCGAGTATTTTGAAGCGCAGGGCTATTACGGCATGACAATGAACTGCATGAACGGCAGCGGAGTCAAAGAGCTTTTCAGACTGCTCGAAAAGCTCAAGGCCGACAAAAACAAAGAGCAGGTCAGAAACAAGCCTTTCAGGCTGATGATAGTGGGCGTGCCCAATGTAGGCAAATCCTCTCTCATAAACCGTATGACAGGCAAAAAAAGCACCAAAACAGGCGACAGACCGGGAGTTACAAAAGGCAAGCAGTGGCTTACGCTGGCAAACGGTATGCAGCTTCTTGACACGCCGGGAATACTGTGGCCTAAATTTGAAGACCCCAGGGCGGGGCTTGACCTTGCCTTTTGCGGCTCAATCAAAGACGAGATACTTGATACGGCAACACTTGCTCTTGAGCTTATCAAAGTGCTGCAGGCAGATTATCCGCAGCAGCTTGTCGAAAGATACAAAATAGACGGCATCTGTGAAGAGGCGCTTGACACCATGGATGCCATAGCCCTCAAAAGAGGCTGGATACTTTCGGGCAAAAGAATCGATTATGAGAGATGCGGCAGGACAGTTTTAGATGAGTTCAGAGCAGGCCTTATAGGGAGGATAACGCTGGAAAGAATATGAAAAAAGAAGAACGAGAGCAGCTTTTGAAGCAAAAGCTTACAGATATGTCCGTATACGAAAAACAGCTTTATGCAGACGGCGTCAGCACCGTCGGCGGGGTTGACGAGGTTGGGCGCGGACCACTTGCAGGTCCTGTGCTTGCAGCCTGCGTGGTGCTTCCTGCGGACTGGGATATACCGGGACTTGATGATTCCAAAAAACTGTCCGAAAAAAAACGAAACGAAATGTTTCAGGTCATTTCAGACAGAGCACTTGCCATAGGCATAGGTATGGCTGACAACAATACCATAGATGAAATCAATATATTAAACGCAACCAGACAGGCCATGAGACAGGCTGTGGCAGAGGCGCAAACAGGACTCGGAGAGAATATAGGGCATATACTTGTCGATGCTGTGACTGTTGACGGCATAGACAGCCCGCAGACAGCCATTATCAAAGGCGATGCCAGAAGCATATCAATTGCGGCAGCCTCCATAATAGCCAAGGTCACAAGAGACAATATGATGAGAGAATACGCTCTGGTATATCCGCACTATGCTTTTGAGAGCAACAAGGGCTACGGGACAAAAGCGCATTATCAGGGCATTAAGGAGCATGGTATTACACCGATACACCGAAAAACCTTTCTCAAAGGAATTTTGTGATTCCTATTGAAAAAACATGCTGTTGATGTTAAGATAGCCATATTGTATGACTTGCAGAAGTTTGAACGACTACAATAGATATAACATAAAACGAGCCGACCGTTCGGGTATTTGCCGGAACCTGCCGGCTTTTTACGATTACTTTCGTTAAGGAGAAAACAATGGAGATAAAAACCGATATAGAGATCGCACAGGAAGCGCAGATGACAAGCATCAGAGCTATAGCGGCCGCAGCCGGAATTGATGAGAGATACCTTGAAATGTACGGCAACTATAAAGCAAAGGTTGACTATAATATACTTTCGGAACAGGAGGACACACCGGACGGCAGGCTGGTGCTGGTTACGGCTATATCGCCGACACCTGCGGGAGAGGGCAAGACGACAACTACAGTAGGGCTTACAGATGCACTCAAAGCAAAAGGCATAAACGTAATGGCAGCGCTGAGAGAACCGTCACTGGGACCTGTTTTCGGAGTTAAAGGCGGAGCGGCAGGCGGCGGCTATGCGCAGGTTGTTCCTATGGAGGACATAAATCTTCACTTCACGGGAGATATGCACGCCATAGGTATTGCAAACAACCTGATAGCGGCGTGCCTTGACAATCATATTCAGCAGGGCAATGCTCTCGGTATAGATGTCAAAAAAATCACATGGAAAAGAGTCGTTGATATGAACGACAGACAGCTTAGAAACGTCATCGACGGCATAGGCGGCAGAATGCAGGGAGTACCCAGAGAGGACGGATTTGAGATAACCGTTGCATCTGAGATAATGGCGATACTCTGTCTTTCAAAGAATATAGACGACCTCAAAGAAAGAGTTGCAAAAGTCACTGTGGGCTACACCTACGATGACAGACCTGTAACCGTAAGAGATCTCAAAATACAGGGAGCTGTTGCGGCGGTACTCAAAGATGCCCTCAAGCCTAATCTGGTGCAGACTCTTGAGCATACGCCTGTATTTATTCACGGCGGACCTTTTGCCAATATCGCTCACGGCTGTAATTCGGTAATGGCTACCAGGATAGCTCTCAAGCTTGCAGATGTTGTAGTTACGGAAGCAGGCTTTGCAGCAGATCTGGGAGCCGAGAAATTCATTGATATCAAATGCCGCAAGGCAGGTCTTAAACCTGCGGCTGTAGTTATTGTCGCAACCGTAAGAGCGCTCAAATATCACGGAGGCGTTGCCAAGAGCGAGCTTGGAGCCGAAAACCTTGAAGCTCTCGAAAAGGGACTTCCTAACCTGCTGCAGCACGTGGAGAATATAACTCAGCAGTTCGGACTGCCTGCAGTTGTTGCAATCAACAGATTTCCTACAGACACAGAGGCGGAGCTTGCGCTGGTTGAGGAAAAATGCAGAGAGCTTGGCGTCAATGTTGCGCTGTCAGAAGTATGGGGCAAAGGCAGCGAGGGCGGTATGACCCTTGCAGATGAGGTACTCAAACTGATAGAGCAGCCTGATAATTTTACATATATATACGAAGATGATATGTCAATCGAAGAAAAAATATCGGCTATAGCCACTAAAATATACAGAGCGGATCGGGTTATATATACTCCTGCCGCCCAAAAACAGCTTGCCACTGTCAAGAGCCTTGGAGTTGACGATCTGCCTGTGTGCATGGCCAAGACACAGTTCAGTTTTTCGGATGACCCTTCAAAACTCGGAGCACCGAGAGGCTTTGATATTACAATCAAGGACATCAAGGCGTGCACAGGCGCAGGATTCATAGTTGCCAAAACAGGTGATATTATGACCATGCCGGGACTTCCTAAGGTGCCTGCGGCCGAAAAAATAGATGTGGACAGCACAGGCAAAATATCGGGGCTGTTCTGATATATGATGCAAAATCTCCGAAGCAGGAAAGCCTCGGAGATTTTTTGAAATATGTAATTGTTAAGTCTGCAAATCCGTGATAACATAGCCATATATACGGGCTGTTTGAGTATGCATAGCAATTACAGCGGATATTAGATATGCAGATTATGAACCTTGCTCTGACAGCTGCTGAGCAGGGTAAGCTTTTACGGACAGGAGAGAAATAATATGTACAGATGTGCAGACTGCAGCAGGCTTGCCTGCTTTGGAGGAGATAGAGATGACGCTCCCGCAAGCTGTCCCATGAGGGATATTGCAGCTTCGGATGAAACAAGAGAAGAATATATGAGCCTCGAAAACAGCAGGTTTTTTGTGGAGGCTGCCAAAATAGAAAAAGAAGGCTACGGGCAGTGGAACAGAGTCAGAGAAACCATAGAATTCTGCAAAAAAATGGGCTATACCAGAATCGGTATGGCATTTTGCCTGGGTCTGATAAAAGAGGCAAAGACAGTGCAGAGAATATTTGAATCGCATGGACTTGACGTTCGCTCCGTAATATGCAAGACCGGCGGCAATGACAAAGGAATATTTGGAATACCCGATGACATGAAGCTTAGAGAAGGGCAGTTTGAAGCTGCCTGCAACCCCATAGGGCAGGCGAGATTCCTTGCGGAGGAGAATGTGGATTTTATAGTTGTACTCGGTCTGTGCGTGGGGCACGACTCCCTGTTTTACAAATATGCGGCCGTATATACGGACGCATTTGTAACAACCCTTGTGTCAAAGGACAGAGCCACAGGCAACAACCCATGCGCCGCAATATACTGCGCGGGAGGATACTTCAAGGATAAATTCGGAGACAGATAATGAACCTGCTAAGAAACACAGCAAAATTTGCAATGAGCATCACTGCCGGTTATATAAATACGGGTGATACCGTAGTCGATGCCACCGTAGGCAACGGCAATGACACCCTGGCGCTTTCAAGGCTTGTGGGCGAGACAGGCAGGGTGTACGGCTTTGACATACAGCCTCTTGCACTTATGAGAGCTTCCGAATTTCTGATGCAGAGCGAAGCGCCGTCTGAAATAGAACTTGTATATAACGGGCATGAGGAAATGGACAGACATATATCGGAAGAAGTGGCCGCAGTAGTTTTCAATCTGGGATATCTGCCGTCGGGGAAAAAACAGATTACAACCACAGCGGACACTACAGTAACAGCCCTTGACAAAGCCATAGGCATGATTAAACCTGACGGTATAATTACCGTTGTGATGTATCCGGGGCACGATGAGGGAAAAACCGAAAAAGAAAAGGTGCTTGAATGGGGCGAATCACTTGATAAAAGCATATACCACTGCGCTTGCATCTCCATGATAAACCAGCCGGAGAATGCGCCCTGCATAATGCTTGTTACAAGAAAAAAATAAGAAGGGAGCTGCAATATGTATATAATGTGCGGTGATGTTCGGACTGTCGAATTCAATTCGGAGTTTGAATATGAGATACTGAACGAAAACCTTGCGCCTCTATACATATTAAATACAGGGAACATCAGAAGATGGATAGAAGAAAGAGCTGCAGATAGAACCAGAGCTAACATAAGGGCAGTCAAGGGGTATCAGAGGATATCAAAGACCGCCGGAGATTATCAGACGGCAATGAAGGTAAACGCAGCTGTAATTACGGATAACTTCTGGGTCAGCGACTGTGACAGCCTTGCTTATGAGGATGTGATCTTCAGTAAAAATGAATACTGGCGGCTTGCTCTTATGAGAGATATATCGGACCTGCCGGAAACCCCTTCGCGTACACCGGAGCTGAGTAATATCGGCTCGGAAGAAAAAGGCTGGAAGCCTGAGGCGGACGGCTGGTGGCTCTACAAAAATCAGAAGCCGGGCGAAAACCTGTCGGAGTATATCACATCGCAGATAGGCAAAGCCCTCGGCTTTAATATGGCAGAGTACTATCTTGAAGCGGGCGGCAGCCTGATAAAAACAAAAGATTTTACTGCCGGCAGATACAACCTGCAGCACATAGACTGCATGATGAAAGACCACTGTGAAAACGGCGCTGAAATCCCCGATGACGACTACCTGTACAACTATAGAACCCTTATGAAGCTTTCGGAGGATATTGCGGCCGACTATATCAGAATCTGCATATGCGATGCCCTGTGTGAAAACTTTGACAGGCACACAAAAAACTACGGACTGCTTACAGACCGCAGGACAGGCGAGATAGTATCTCTTGCTCCCAACTATGATAACAACAACAGTCTGTTTGCAAACAGAGGGCTTGATATCGAGAGAAACAGCGGTGTGATGAGATACTTTACGGAATTTGCGTCCCAAAACAATATACCTCTTGCAGTGCCTGATATTGATGACAAAACCTTAGAGAATATCATCGCAGAGGCAGGCAGATGCTCGGAGTATGAATTTGACAAGCAGTTTCTCAAAGACTTCATCTTTAACGGGATAGCAAAGCTGAGAGCGATATAGCGTCTGTTTTCGGGTCGAAAATTGATATTAAAAATATGTAATACCCTTGCATTTTATGACAAAATACAACACATACAGGCTGTATAATCATAAAAAAGGGGTATTTTTTTATGGAATATGTTAAATCGGATCATACTGCTGCTGAGAACAGAAAAAGTACATATATTTTCAGAATAGCAGTGACGGCGGCAGTGGTGTTTTTACTGTGCAGATATACTGTAGCAGGCGGATTTATGCCCGCTGCCGCAGCGCTTATGAGTATTGCGGTAAGCGAAAACAGAATAAATTTCTATCTGCTTCCGGTGACGGCCGTTTCGTTTGCCACGATGTATATGGCAGGCAGTGACATATGGCCTGATGCGGCGGCCTGTCTGATATGCTGTCTGGTGTTTATGGCATTGCCGGGGAACAGCTTCACGCTTTTTCAGAAAATGATTATAGTTTGCGCCGTAACAGTAACCTGCAGCCTTGCCTACAGCCTGCTGTTCAATATTTTTTACAGAATAAACGTGTATTACATCGGAGCGGATATTCTGGCTCTGTGCGCGCTTTGCATTTCATTCAAGACCATATACGATGCGGGCAGAGGCAAAAAAATACCGGAGGATATACTGAGCGCCTGCATGGTATGCGCAGCAGCCGTACTTGCTGCGGGCATACAGTGGGAGCCGGCGGTGTTCACAGGCTGCTACCTTATAATTATATACAGCGGCTATACAGGCGGCATAAAAGAAGGAATATCGGCAGGAGCCATATGCGGCGCCGTTACGGTGCTTGGCGGCAGAGCAGGGCTTTCGGCGGCCGCTTTATATATGTTTGCGGGGATTGTTTCAGGGCTTGCAGGGGGCAGAGCCCGCCCTGTAATTCCGGCAGTCCTGCCTGCGGCAGTATATATACTGAGCATGGCCTCAGGCTATGAATTTCCGTATATGGCCGTATACTCTCCGGCAGCGGCATCTGTCATATTTGCTCTTGTTCCGGGCAGGGTGCTGTCTGCTGCGGGCAGGAGGCTTGATATGCTGTATGGCAAAAAAAGAGGAGAGGGCAGAAACGGAGACAAAAACGCCTGCGCACTGCTTCACAAAACAGCGGACAGGCTGCGCCACATCAACATAGACGGGAAAAGTGCTCTGGCATACGGGTTTCAGGGCGCAGCAGAGATTATGGACAGAATAGCAGGCGAAATCGGCAGCGATACGGCGCAGAGCATTGATATGGGCAGAAGCTTCAGATACAGGACAGGCAGCGCGGTTTACTCTGCCGGCGGCGGCAGCTGCGGCGATTCAAACCGCATAAAAAATCTAAGCGACGGCAGACTGCTCATAGTGTTAAGCGACGGAATGGGCAAAGGCAGGGAGGCTTCGGAAGAAAGCAGCATGACTGCAGACAGCCTCGCAGGCCTTATAGACACAGGCTTCAGCCCTGAAACCGCCATAAAAATGATGAACAGCATAATATCCCGCAAAAAAGACAGATTTCCCACTGTGGATTTATGTCTGCTTGAGAAAAAAGGAGTTGCGAGAATATACAAGATGGGAGCCGCATCGACAATAATAAAAAGAGGCGGCAAGGCATATGCCGTTCATATGTCGGCGCTTCCTCTGGGCATATCCTCGGGAGTTGCCATAGAATACAGCGGAATCAGACTGAGGCCGGGAGATCAGCTTATGATAATGTCAGACGGCATTACCTGCGCAGACAGAGGCGACATAGAGATGAAATGGATAAGACAGGCGGTTCTTGAGATACAGTCAAAGGATCCGCAGACCGTGGCAGACCTTATGATATCAAGGGCAACCCAGAAATACGGCATACATGAAAAAGACGATATGACGGTAATATCGGTTATATGTGAAATATAGCCAAAACAAGCTACATTTTTGTACAGAATCGTGATACAATACAGTTGTTATGAAGAAAACAGATGTATTAAAAACAGTAAAACAAACAATCAGCCGCAACAGACTTATACAAAAAGGAGACCATATTGTACTGGGGCTTTCGGGAGGCCCCGATTCAGTATGCCTTTTTTCTGTTCTCAGGAAGCTGTCGGAGGAGCTTGATATAACTCTGGAGGCGGTTCACATCAATCATAAATTCAGACCGGGAGCGGCAGAGCTTGATGCCGAGTATGTGCAGAATATATGCGGTGAGGCGGGAATAATATGCCGTATCTACGAAGCAGACTGCCCGCAAAAGGCCGCAGACGAGGGACTTACCGCAGAGGAGGCGGGCAGGATTGTCAGATACGAGGCTTTTGACGAGGTGGCAGCCGGATGCCGGGGACCTGTAAAAATAGCAGTTGCCCAGAATGCTGACGACCAGTATGAAACGATGCTTTTCAGGCTTATCAGAGGCACGGGGCCTGACGGCCTTGCGGCAATTCAGTACGAACGCAGAAGCGACAGGGGGTTCAGTATCATCAGGCCGCTGCTTGATGTCGAAAAAAAACATATACTTGAATACTGCAGGGCAGAGGGGCTTTGTCCGAGGATTGACAGCACCAACAGTCAGACAGAATACACCCGAAACAAAATCAGACTTGAGCTGATACCTTATATTGAGAAGAATTTTAACAGCGCCTTCAAAAATTCTCTGTCAAGACTGTCATCGGCACTTAACGATGACAGGGACTATATGTGGCAGCAGACCTCGGAGGCGATGAGAACTGTCTGCAGAGAAGACGGCGCGGCAGATGTCACGGCTCTCAGGGCTTTTCACAGAAGCATCAGAGCAAGAGTCATAATGCGGATGGCAGAGACTGCAGGCCTCAAAGAAGATGTGACAATGGCGCACATCAGGGCAATAGACGGGCTTGTGTGCAAAAACAGTCCGTCAGGCAGAATCAGCCTGCCTGCAGGCTTTGAGGCTGTTTTTGAATACGGGAGCCTGCGGATAACAGACCGGGATTCGGCAAAACAGCCGGAAGCTGCAGCGGGCAGGAGGCTTACCGCGGTATTTGATGCAGACGAGATCAGAAAAGCTCATCCGGACAGTGAAATTGTGATAAGAACAAGACAGCCGGGAGACTATATTCATATAGGTACAGGCACCAAAAAAATACAGGATCTGTTTGTAGACCTCAAAATTCCGAAGGATAAACGGGACCGCATCAGAATGGCGGCGGCGGATTCGGAGATTCTGTGGGTGGCAGGTTACAGATACAGCAGCAGATACAAGGTGACAGCAGACACAAAAAATACCCAAACGGTTGAAATAATTGTTTTGCCGTGATAAAATGTATTGATATGATTTGTTTATAACAACAAAACGGGAGGAAATCTGATTTGAATAAATTTGCTAAGAACATAGGAGTATATATACTTATATTCGCATTAATTTTAGGTTTCGCATATTTTCTCAATTTTGACGGCGGGGAAGAGGTCAAAAACATACCGCTTTCAAAAATGATAGAATATCTCGAAGCAGAGAAAAACGGCACAGACAAAATAGACGAGATTAACATAGTGGGGACTGAAATCACAGCCACACTTTCGGACGGTAGCATTGTTTTCACAACCTTTGACTCCTCGGCTGAAATCGGATATCTTGTAGAGAATTACGTAGGGCCTCTTTCCAAAGACGGCGCGATCAAATACAGCAGCCAGCCAAAAAAAGAATCACTTGTGGCGTCGCTGCTTCCAACCCTTATTATGATAGCCGCACTCATATTCCTGTTTATGTTTATGATGAATCAGGGAGGTGGCGGCGGCAAGGCCATGCAGTTTGGCAAGAGCAGAGCCAGACTTCAAAAAAGCTCAGACCTCAAAAAAGTCACATTCAGGGATGTTGCAGGTCTTGACGAAGAAAAAGAAGAACTTTCCGAGGTTGTTGATTTCCTCAGACACCCTGCAAAATACAGAGATCTGGGAGCAAGAATCCCCAAAGGCATACTGCTTGTGGGCCCTCCGGGCACAGGTAAGACATATCTTTCAAAGGCTGCGGCAGGTGAAGCGGGAGTTCCGTTTTTCACAATAAGCGGTTCGGACTTTGTTGAGATGTTTGTCGGCGTGGGCGCATCAAGAGTCAGAGATCTGTTTGATCAGGCCAAAAAAAACGCGCCTTGCATAGTATTCATAGACGAAATAGATGCGGTAGGACGCAAGAGAGGCGCAGGCCTTGGCGGCGGCAATGACGAAAGAGAGCAGACTCTCAATCAGCTGCTGGTTGAGATGGACGGCTTTGCCGAAAACTCAGGAATAATAATTCTTGCGGCAACCAACAGACCTGACGTTTTAGATCCTGCACTGCTCAGACCGGGCAGATTTGACAGACAGGTTGTCATAGGTATACCCGATGTCAAGGGCAGAGAAGAGATTTTCAGGGTTCATTCCAAAAACAAACCGCTTGACAAGAGCGTTGATGCAGGCGTGCTTGCCAGAAGAACACCGGGATTTACTCCTGCGGACATAGAGAATCTGCTTAACGAGGCGGCGCTTCTTGCAGCCAGAAGAAACGGCAGAACAATCCGTATGGAAGAAATAGAAGAAGCTATCACCAAAGTTATAGCGGGACCTGAAAAAAAGAGCAGAGTAATAAATGAAGAGGAGCGAAAGCTCACAGCCTATCACGAGGCAGGCCATGCAGTGGTGGCAAGAAGCCTTCCGAAGGCAGACCCTGTTCATCAGATTACAATAATTCCAAGAGGCAGAGCCGGCGGATTTACCATGACGCTGCCTAAAGAAGACAGATCCTACGGTACCAGACAGGGCATGAGAGAGCAGATACTCCATCTGCTCGGCGGCCGTGTGGCAGAGATGCTGACACTTGATGACATCAGTACAGGCGCAAGCAACGATATTCAGAGAGCCACAGATATAGCCAGAGATATGATTACAAAATACGGCTTCAGCGAAAGACTGGGTACAGTAAACTACAGCGATTCCGAAGAAGTATTCTTAGGCAGAGATTTTACAAGCAGCAAAAAATATTCAGAAGAAGTTGCTGCGGAGATAGACGAAGAAATCAGAAGAATGATAGGAGAATGCCTCGAAGAAACCAAAGAAATTCTCAGAGCGCATATGACAGAGCTTGAAAACGTTGCACAGGCGCTGCTTCTGGTTGAAACTCTCGACGGCGAGCAGTTTGAAAGACTGTTTACGGGCGAGGTGTCCCCTGAGGCTTTGGCTGATGAGCTTAATATCAAAAGACATGAACAGGAGATAAAAGACGAGGAGGAGCAGGCAAGAGCCCTCAAAGCAGAAGCTGAGGATCTTGCAAGATATGATGGCGATTATCTGTCAGACGATGATGAAACCGGAGAAGAAACAGACGAAACAGATGAAAAGCCTTTCAAATCCTACGATGAGATAGGAGAGGAGGACAGAGATGAAAACAACCGTTAAAGGCTGTATGCAGCTTGATATTTTCAAAGATGCCGTACTTGCGGCAGGCGAAAAAGGTCTGGGAAGAAAAATAAGATACGCATCTGTTCTGGAACCGTCTGAACCTGAGGAAATCAGAGAGCTTGTAGACTGCGAGGACAGGATATTTATTACCGGCTTCTTCGGCGCCAGAGATGACAGCGACAGACAGGCGGCAATAATCAGAGAGCTTGCGGAGCAAAAGGCGGCAGGCCTCATAGTCCTGTATGTGGGCAAAATAGTAAAGACTGTCGCAGACAGCGTCATCGAGGCAGCAGACGAGGCGGAGCTTCCTCTGATAGTGTTCAGAAACAGCAGTACGGAGTACGGCGCCGTACTGAATGCAATAGAAGAAAAAGTAATATACGGCGATAATTTTGACAACAGCCTTATAAGCAATACGATATTTCATCTGCTTGACTTTGACAAGCACGCAAACTTTCAGTCAGCCCTCAAAAAAGCCGCAATCAGCAACGGCTTTCAGATGGTGCTGTTAAACGAAAACTACGGACAGATACTTGCCGTTGAGACAAGACATCAGACATCAATAGATGAAGCGATCAGAGCCGCAAAAGAAAAACGCATAAGCGGCGGTGAGCATTCCACATTCTATACTATGGTGGGAGTAAACGGCGTTCTTACATACTGGGGACCTGTTGTGATTTCCGGAGAAAAATACCTGATGTTCATAGTTGACAATGACGACCTCTATACTGCGGCGGAGATTACAAAGCTTGCAGAGATTATAGAGCTTGCCATGGGCATGTGGAAATACACTCCGGAGAGAGATTCAAGATCGGAGTTTATCAAGGCGATATGCAGAGGCAACAGCAGCCTTGCCAGGACAGTTGCAGAGGAGGCCGGAATCGATACAGACAGAATCCTCAGCGTGTTTACGGCAAGAGGCATAGAAAACCCCGACTGCGAGAGGACTATGGCGCTCTTTGAAAAAGAAAAAGACCTGCGCATAATGAAACTGAACGATGATGATGATTCCTACGGCCTTATACTTGACACTGCGACAGATAACGACGATCACAAGATAAACGTTCTGGCGCTTTATGACAAGCTCAAAGAAACAGAGGGCGTGAGAATCTGTCATGTTACAGGGTTTGAGGATATTGACGGCGCCTGCGACGCATACAAGCTTATCACAGAAGCAAGAAGCCATGTGCAGTTTGTGTTTCCTTTCAAGAGAGTATTCACCAAATACGAGCTTACGCTGGTGTGCAACTGCATCAGCATACAGGTGCAGGGCGGTTTTGTCAAAAAAGCATACATGGAGCTTCTTGAGGTATTCAAGGGAGTCGGCGGCAACAAAGGCAGACAGCTTCTTGAAACTCTCGAAACCTTCGTGCTCGATGCGGGCATGAACAGCAGCAAAACCTCTGACTTTATGAGAATACACCCGAATACGGTACAGTACAGACTCAAAAAAATAAACGAGCTTCTCGGAGCAGAGATAACAGGCAACCGCATAATACCGGGACTTACCATAGCTTTGGCGCTCAAGAGAATAGAAAGAGCATCATAGCGCAATAACAAAAACGGCAGCTGCGAAAGTATGTCGTTTTTCATTTTGCATACAGGGCAGGCATTGAGTTTTAAGAATAATGTATACACACAGAAACAGGTTGCAAAACCTAAAATATTATTATATAGTTATTTTGATATGGAGTTTCCATTTGATTTAGCTTCAAATCCAATATACAAGGAGGAAATATATATGAATAAGCTTGAAGAGCTTCGTCAGATTAAGCAGGAAATCGCACTTGGCGGAGGTCAGAAAAAAATCGACAGCCAGCATGCCAAAGGCAAGCTGACAGCAAGAGAAAGACTTAACATATTATTTGACGAAAACACTTTTGTGGAAATAGATGTTTTTGTTTCCCACAGATGCACCAATTTCGGCATGGCAGATGTTAAGGCTACAGGCGACGGCGTTGTAAGCGGCTACGGTACAATCAACGGCAGGCTTGCATATGCGTACGCACAGGACTTTACTGTACTTGGCGGTTCACTGGGCGAATATCACGCAGAAAAAATCGTTAAGGCGCAGCAGATGGCTCTCAAGATGGGTTGCCCTATCATAGGACTTAACGACTCAGGCGGAGCAAGAATACAGGAAGGCGTAAATGCACTCTCGGGTTTTGGCAAGATATTCTATAACAATACTATTTCTTCAGGTGTTATTCCTCAGATTTCAGTTATTATGGGACCTTGTGCCGGCGGTGCCGTATATTCGCCTGCAATTACAGACTTTGTGTTCATGGTTGACAAGACAAGTCAGATGTTCATTACAGGACCTGAGGTTATCAAGACAGTAACAGGTGAGGAAGTGTCGGCAGAGCAGCTTGGCGGAGCTATGACACACAACACCATCAGCGGCGTTGCTCACTTTATCGGCAAGGACGATGAGGATACATTAATGCAGGTAAGAGAACTTCTCAGCTACCTGCCTGCAAACAACATGGAAACAGTTCCTGAGGCTGCTTCGGCAGACGACCCTAACAGACTGATTCCTGAATTCAACGATATTATACCTGAGAACCCTAACAAGGCATACAATATGTATGATATAATCAAAGGTCTGGCAGATGACGGCAAATACCTCGATGTAATGCCTCACTACGCCAAAAATATGATTACCTGCTACATCAGAATGGCAGGCAGAACCGTAGGCGTTATCGCCAACCAGCCAAAGGTTGGAGCAGGATGTCTTGACATAAACGCTTCAGACAAAGCGGCAAGATTCATCAGAAGATGTGACGCATTCAACACACCTCTCCTTACAATCGAGGACGTACCGGGATTCCTTCCGGGTACAGATCAGGAATACGGCGGAATTATCAGACACGGAGCCAAGATGCTCTATGCGTACTGCGAAGCCACAGTTCCTAAGATTACAATGATATTAAGAAAAGCATACGGCGGAGCATATATCGGAATGTGCAACAAAGAGCTTGGTTCGGATATGGTGCTTGCATGGCCTAGCGCACAGATTGCAGTAATGGGAGCATCGGGCGCTGCCAATATCGTATTCAAAAAAGAAATCGCGGCAGCAGATGACCCTATTGCCAAGAGACAGGAAAAAATCGACGAGTACGAAGAAAAATTCAATAATCCGTACAGAGCAGCAGAGAGAGGCTATGTAGATGATATTATTGAACCTGCAACAGCAAGACAGAGAGTTATCAGCGCACTTGAAATGTTAAGCTCAAAGAGATTGTCATTACCATCGAAGAAGCATGGTAATATTCCGCTATAAGTTGGGAGGTATGGACTATGTCATTAATGGAACAATTTGCTGATCCTACCTATTTTGAAGGATTATCAATGGGTGAAAGACTGACAGGTGCGACCGTAACGATGTGCATGGGCCTTGGAATCACTTTCATTGTGCTGCTGGTTCTCTGGGGATGTATAGCTGTTATGGCCAAAATTACACACAGACCTGCAAAGAGCAGCGAAAGCATCGAAGCAGCGCCTGCAGAGGCCAAAGCACCTGCAGCACCTGCAGCAGCTGCAGCAGTGGCAGAGAGCGCTGAAACAGCAGACGGTGAGCTTGTTGCGGTAATCGCGGCAGCAGTTGCAGCAATGGAGAACACAGTTGTAAGCAATCTTGTTGTCAGAAAAATTACAAGAGTTTCGGGACCGACAAATGCGTGGGCAAGCGCAGGTCTTTCAGAATGTATAGATAGTAGAAGAATGTAATTAAAAGGAGAATATTAAAATGAAGAAATATAATATTACTGTAAATGGCACTTCATACGAAGTAGAAGTTGAAGAAGTGGGCGCAGCAGCAGCCCCTGCTCCTGCAGCAGCTCCGGCTCCTGCTCCTGCTCCTGCAGCTCCTAAAGCGGCAGCCCCTGCTCCTGCGGCAGCTCCGGCACCTGCACCTAAGGCTGCACCGGCAGCAGGCGCACAGTCAGTAACTGCTCCTATGCCGGGCACAGTTCTTGATGTAAAGGCAGTTCCGGGACAGGCAGTAAACAACGGTGATGTTCTGATTATCCTTGAAGCCATGAAGATGGAAAACGAAATCGTGGCTCCGGGAGCAGGCACTGTAGATACAGTACCTGTATCAAAGGGCGATGCTGTTAACACCGGCGATGTTCTTGTAACACTGGTATAATCGCACAATTAAGACTCAAAAGCGGCGGAATCGGTTCTGCCGCTTTTTTAAGCAGTCGGGCTTTCATTTCGGTGGTATGCTTCCGGCTGTTTTTGTTAAATTATATCTTACATAACACGGGAGATGTTTTGTAAAGTCAGTATGATTAATATGGCAATCGCAAAGTCAATTGGCATCTTTCGGCTCTAAAAGACAAGGGTGTTGCCATTGACATTATAGCCGAAACCTCAGAATTTCCTAAAGAGG